>JANLWJ010000227.1:0-6146 GCA_031364455.1 Actinomycetes bacterium
GCCGCCGACGATGTCGAGCTGACCGAAGAGCTTCAGGCTCCAACGCTTCGATTCCTTACTCTGGCGGGCGAGCGAGCGCTGGGGCTGAACACTAGTGCGGCGTTGACTGCCCTCGAGCGAGCACTCAGCCTCACATTGCTGGGTCACCCAGAACGCCCAAGAGTGCTTACTCGCTGGGCTGAGGCCCTGGCCGATGTCGGCCGTTTCGCCGATTCCGTCGCACCTTTGGAGGAGGCAATCCCCAACCTGATGGCATCTGGCGACCTGGCGGCCGCTGCGGCAGCGATGACGCAGCTGTCCACAGCATTGTCCCGGCTCGGGGATCCACGATGGGCGACCCTGTCGGCGCAGGAGGTGGAGATCCTGAGTCCGCTGCCCCCAGGGCCGCAGCTCGTCGATGCCTTGGCCAGTCTTGCCGTGGACGAGTCTCTCCAGGGGCGGGCGCAGAGCGGGCTGGAACATGCCGACCACGCCCTCGCGCTGGCCCACGAGTTGGGGTTGCCGCGACCAGCCCGGGCCCTGGGCTACCGGGGAGTTGCCCGCAGTCTGCTGGGAGATGTCGGGGGCACCGATGACATGCGGGAGGCGATCACCTTGGCCACCGAAGCAGGCCAGGGGGAGGGCGTTGCCATGTTGCACAACAACTTGGGAATGGCGTTGTGGACCCTTGAGGGCCCAGAGTCTGCCCTCGGGGTGCTGCGCGCAGGCATCGCGTTCGCAGAACCGCGCGGGCTGGCTGGGTGGGTGGTGACCATCTCGGCGAGCACACTCGACTGCCTAACTGATCTGGGCGAGCTCGATGAGGCCTACGACTTGGCAAGTCGCCTGGTCGTCCATCTTCAAGACTCAGGTGATGTCTTCGACTTGATGGGGGTTCGTACCGTCCTCATTCGCGTGCTGACCCTACGAGGGCAGGCTGAACGCGTGCGTGCGGACTTGGCCTGGGTGGAGTCCATCGCGCGCGATCATGGGTCGGCTGAGGATGTCGTGATCGGTCTGGGCTCGGCAGCGTTGGCTCATGTGGCGTTGGGCGAGCACGGCGCAGCGGTCGCCCTGCTCACTGACGTTGACTCGACCGTAGGGGCCAGAGCCACGCAGTACTACCCAGCGCTGCTTCCAGCCATGGTTCGCGCGGCAATCTCCCTGGAGCAACACGATCTCGCCCGACGCCTGGCTCATGGCATAGAACCCCGCCATCTCTATAGGCAACATGCTCTCTTAGCGGCAGACGCTAGGTTGGCCGAGATGACCAGCGACACCGAATCGGCGCTCGCGTTGTACGCCGACGTCGAGCGCAAATGGGCTGCATTCGGTGTTGTACCAGAGCGAGGGTTTGCGCTTCTCGGCCTTGGCCGATGCCTGATCGCAGAGGGTCGGACAGCGGTGGGGGTGAGGGCGATACGAGATGCAGAGGAGCTCTTCGCCCGGTTAGGTGTCCCACCCACAGCAACTCAAGGATCCAAGTCCCGAGGGCCGGGGTGAGCCAAGCGACCAAAGACCGTCGACAGGTTCGCGGCGATTCACTCCCGATGTGACAGGATTTACGGTGTGGAGACTTCGAACCCTGACCTCACCACCAACCGAGCGATATGGACTCTGGTCAACGCCCAGCACACCGACGAGGACGCACGTCGCCAGTGGGCCGCGGATCAGATTCGGTGGGGGCTCTACGGCGTCCCTGAAGTAGATCTGGGCGTCCTGGGCGACGTGTCGGGCCTCGATGTTCTCGAGCTCGGCTGTGGCAGCGCCTACTTCTCGGCGTGGCTGATGCGGGCCGGCGCGCACCCGGTGGCCGTCGACCTGACGCCGGCGCAGCTGGAGACCGCCCGCCGCTGTCAGGAGGAGTTCGGGCTCACCTTCCCCCTGGTCGAAGCCGACGCCGAGGACGTTCCCTTGCCCGATGGCGGCTTCGACCTCGTTATCAGCGAGCACGGCGCAGGGGTGTGGTGCCGGCCGGACGCCTGGGTGGGTGAGGCCGCTCGGCTGCTGCGTCCTGGCGGAAGGCTGGTGTTCCTGGTCAACAGTCTGTTGTCGACGCTGTGCGTGCCGGCGGAGGGGGGCGTCGCGGGTGAACGGTTGCTGCGCGGACAGCGTGGACTCTCACCGGTCGCCTGGCCGGGAGGTGGCGTCGAGCACCACCTCAGCCACGGGGAGTGGATCGCAGTTCTGGGCAAGCACGGCTTCATCGTTGAGGCGCTGCACGAGCTCTACCCGCCGGACGGCTCGGCGTCCCCTGACTACTACGAGATCGTCTCGGCTGAGTGGGCCAGTCAATGGCCGGCCGAGGAGCTCTGGGTGGCGCGACTGACCGGCGCAGCCGGATGACGAGGTACTTCCGCGACGACAACGGCAGTGGCGAAGGCTCAATCTGCGATGACATCGGAAGGTGGGGGGTATCAGAAGCCCCCCAGATTCCGAAGACATGACTGAGAGCCGACGAACGTCCCTGGCGGCTAGAAGTTGTCGATGTGCGGGTGTGGGTGGTCGGTAGCGCGTCGCTGGAACGTCAAGATCTTCGGGTTCTGGACGACGCCGCCGCGGATCTCGATCGCTCGCTTGATGGTGGGCTCGGCGTCCCACGCCTCCGACCCGGTCATGACTGTGCGCAGGTAGGGCAGGAGAGCCTCGCTGATGCCCCAGGTAGCTGAGTTCCACAGGTACGCCGGGCTGTGGTCGACGCCGTAGTACGTGACCCCGTCGCCGACGGTGAACGTCGGCTCCTCAAAAGTGGTCGGACGGGCGAAGGAGAATCCCATTCCCAGGTCACACGACACGTCGATGAGCAACGAGCCGGCTGGGAAGATAGAGACTTCCTCGTCATCGACGAACATCAGCGGGTTGTCGGTGTCTTGCAGGACGCAGTTGACGACTATGTCGTGGCCGGCCAGGAACTCAGCGGAGGTGATGTAGTCGTCGTCGACGAGTACCTGGGTGCGCGTCGGGTCGTCCGTGCGTCGGTCGAGGTGGTCGAGCACCATGGAGGGGATAGGCGAGGCCACCGCGGTGACGTCGCGCATCGTGAGCACTGTGACGTCGTGGACGCCGATCGCCTGAAGCGCGGTGATCGCACCACGCGCAGTGTTACCGAAGCCGATCACGGCGGCCTTGAGCTGCCGCCCGTAGTGGCCAGTTGAACCGGTGAGGGCCAGCGCGTGCAGCACCGAGCTGTATCCGGCCATCTCGTTGTTGAGGTGGAAGACATGCACGATGAAGGTGCCGTGCGGCGTCCAGTGGTTCATCGCCTCCCACGCGATGAGGGTGAGCCGTTTGTCGATCGCCAGCTGGGTCAGGGGGGCGTCCTGGACGCAGTGCGGCCAGCCCCACAGGACCTGACCGTCGCGGAGCGAACGGATGTCGGCCAACGTCGGCTTGGGGAGGAGCACGATGTCTGTGGCCGCAATGATCTCGTCGGGAGTCATCATGCCGCCCACCAATGGTGCGAGGTGGCTGTCGCGGACGCCATACCGCTCGCCGTAGCCGTGCTCGAGGTAGATGTGCGCGCGCAGGTCCTCGTCGATCCGCTCGATGTGGGAGGGGTGGATCGGTAGGCGCTTCTCGTTCTCCTTTGTGGAGGTACCGAGGACACCCAGGCTGAGCAGGCCCATGCAAGCCACCTTTCATGGTCGACATGTCCTGACTAGTGGTGTCGACCCCCACGTGGCAAGTGACCTATGTCCACTGTCGCCGGATCGCGACGTTGAACTACCCCGCGGTGAGCCCGGCAGGGGCCAGTCCCGCCTCCGACAGCAGGGCAGCCACGAGCGCGTCGTGGTCACCGCGAACGAGGTCGCCGATCGGGTCGGGGCTGAACTTAAGGAGGTGGTCGGCCGGTAGCGACATGGCCGCGCGCATGGCGAGTAGCCGTCGGCGCTCGGGGTTGTACTCGTCCCGGTAGACCAGTCGGGACGACCGGAGCCTCCTGGTCATGCCCACCCGCATCGGGATGTAGAGAAGCAGCAGAATCAAGGTGGGGATGAGGAACGTCAACAGCCCCAGGGCGAGAGCGAGGCGGTGGATGGCGGTGTCGCCGGTCAGGGCGAGCTCGACGACGTTGCCGCCACTCGCCCCCCCCCAGCAGTCTCCAAGGCGCCGGCGATGTCGTCACCGATGAGCGGGGTGCCCGAGACGGCGTCGGCAGCCGTCTGAAAGCCATCCTGCACCGACGAACCGGCGTTGTTGACCGCCTCGGTGACCGCTCTGAGGTCGTCGACCAGCTGGTAGACACGGCGGCCGAGCCACGCGAGGAGGACCACCCCAAGGGCGGCGAGGACGTCGCGCGCGATGGTGGATTGGCGCTGGCGCGGTTCGGACGGGTACGGGGACCAGGACATGGGACACCTCCACCCCGCTTTCTACGCCATGGGGGAGCCGCAGCCACGATCAGGTCGTGCGTCTCCAGGTCTCCTTCACGGGCTGCACGATGATCACGTGACGTGGTCATCGTGCACAAAGGTGGCGGCAGGCCACCACCTTTGTGCCGCTTTCGCCATGTTGGGGCCAACGGGACGGTGGTCGCGGCGCGCGACGGCCCCGCGACGGCCGCTCAGCAGCGTCAGTCGAGGCTGATGACCGTGGTGCGGACGTCGGTCATGTCGCGCATCTGGGCCATGCCCCCGACGCGTCCCCAGCCGGTGCGGGTGCCACCGGCGCCACCGAACGGCTGCGCGTTCTCGAAGTAGTCGGTCGAGTCGTTGACGACGACCGAGCCGACCTTCATCTCCTGGCTGAACCGAAAAGCCCGCTGAAGCGACTGAGTGAAGACGGCGGCCTGAAGCCCTAGCGAGTCGGAGTTGGCGATCCGCAGGGCGTCGTCGTCGCCGTGTGCAGCAATGACCGGGACGATCGGGCCGAACGACTCCTCACGTGAGACGAGCATCTGCTCGGTGACGCAGTCGAGCACGGTGAGCTCGTAGTAGAGGTCGGTCGGCTGGCCAGCACGGCGTTGGCCACCGGCCAACACCGACGCCCCCCGCTGCACGGCGTCGGCGATGTGGGTGTCCATCTTCGAGGCGGTCATCTCGTTGCAGAGCGGTCCCATCAGAGTCTTCTCGTCGAAGGGGTTACCGAGCGAGACGGCCTCGGCGGCCTTCAACGTGGCCTTGACGAACTCGTCCTTGATCGACGCGTCAACAATGACTCGCTCGGTGGCGCAGCAGACCTGTCCAGCGTTCCAGTAAGCGCCATAGACGGCGGCTTCTGCGGCCTTTTCGATGTCGGCGTCGGCGAGCACGACCACGGGGCCGTTGCCGGACGCCTCGATGATCGAGCGCTTCAGTCCGGCGGCCTTGACGATCTTCTCGGCGGTCGCCGACGATCCGACGAAGCCAATCGCATCGACGCCGGGGTGGGTGACCAGTCGCTGACCGACAGCACCTTCGCCGGGCAGGATCGAGACCAGACCATCGGGGACGCCTGCGGCGGCGAGGAGCCCACCGAGCTTGAGCGCTGCCAGCGGAGTGATCGACGGTGGTTTGGCAACGATGGCGTTGCCGGTGGCCAGGGCCGGCCCGATGAACTCGGCGGCGATCATCAGCGGGAAGTTCCATGGGGTGATTCCCGCCCACACGCCGATGGGTGCACGCCAGGTGAACATGCGCTTGTTGCGCTGGCTGGAGGGGATGGTCTCGCCATAGAGGCGCAGTGAGTCCTCGGCGGAGACTCGGAACAGGCTGACGGTGTCCTCGACGTCGTCGTGCGCCTCCGCGAGCAAGGGCTTGCCCTGCTCGATCGTTGTCAGTCGCGCGAGCTCGTCGGCGTTCTCCTCGATCAGGTCGGCAACCCGGTGGCAGAGGTCGGCGCGCTCCTGGGGCGACCAATGCCGGTACTGGTCGAAGGCGACCCGGGCTGCGTCAACGGCCTGGTCCACCTGCGCGTCCGACGGGACTGGGAGGTCGACCAGGTGTTCGCCGGTGACGGGGGAGTGAACGGTGATGACCTCATCGGTGTCGCCGTCGACGTACGAGCCGGCGATGAAGAGCTGGGCGTCATGGGTGGGCACGGGGTCGAACGAGGCAGTGATGGGTACGAGGCCGCGGCCAGGCTCGGGCTAGCACTGACGCGTGCCGGTCGCACCGTGCTCACGGGCGGTGGACCCGGTGCGATGGAGGCGGTGAACCTCGGGGCCCGGCTGGCGTCGGAGCCTGAGG
>JANLWJ010000232.1:0-8271 GCA_031364455.1 Actinomycetes bacterium
GCCAATGGCTGCGCGGGGAGGACTCATGGCAAGAAGATGAGCTTGCTGCGATCCTCATCAGCGCTACTGGTGAGCCAGCTGACAACGACCGATACCTCGAGGTTGGCGGCGAGACCGTCGCAGCCGTTCACGTTCACATGAGTGAGCCGTTCACCAAAGGCACCATCCACCTGGCGCTGCCGCCTGGACCAGACCGTGCCGAGTACGCTCGCACTCTCGTTGATGCCGCAGCGCGCATCGTGCAGAGTAGCCCCTACGCCGTGCCGGACGCCGATCTACAGCTGGACGTAGCGCGCGAGGACACCGAACTGCTCACCATCCTCGATTCACTCGGCTTCCGCGTAATCCAGAAGGAGACACTCCTGGAGGGCGACATCTTTGATGCGCCGGCCCCGGCGTGGCCGGCAGACGTCGAGGTATCAACCTTCAGTGTGACCCGCGACCTAAAAGACGGGTACGAGGTGATCCGCGAGGCGTTCGTCCCCAAACTCGGCGGCTGGCACCTTGCATGGGATGACTACGAGTACAGCGTGCAGAACGACCCGACCGCCCTTCCTGGCCTTTCGGTTATCGTCCGAGACGCCGTCGGGCCACTGGCGATCGCGCTGAACTTCATGGACACGACGAAGGCCTGTACCGGTCTGACCGGAGCGCTCGGGGTGCGTGAGCGGCGGCGCGGCCAGGGCTTGGGCCGTGCGCTCTTGCTCGAGTCCTTCGATCGGTTTCGCAGCAGGTGTTGGTCACATGCCCGGCTCGCCACTGTCCTTGGCATGAACCTCGACGACAACAACTACACGCTGTACACAGGGGTCGGCATGCGACCCCTGTTCGACAACCTCGTCTTGGCGAGGAGCCTGAAGTAGCCATGCCCCTCAGCATCCGTCCCGGCTCGCTCGGGGACGCCGAGACACTCACGCGTCTGGTCAACGACCACCACGAGGCGTTCACCGGCGAACCCCTTTGGAGCGTCGAGGAGATCAGGACACTGCTCGTCACCTCCACCGCCAACCCAACGCGTGATGACCGGTTCATCGATCGTGACGGCACTACCGTTGCCGGCTTCCATACCCGCTTCTACGAGCCATTTGACGTTGGACGCATCGACCTCGGAGTGCCACTGCAGGACGACCGCACAAGGATCATCGAGATGCTGGTCGATGCGGCGCTCCGAGTGCTCCGTTCACGATCCAGAGCCTCGGACCACGCCATCGCGCAATCCACTATGCCGACCGAGGACACCGAGCTTCTCGATGCCCTCCGCGGTCGGGGCTTTGAGATCACCGGCCGTCTGACGCTTCTGGAGACGCCGGTTGCAGCCGTGAAACACGCTCTGCCGCCGCAAGGTGTCACGGTGCACACCTTCGATGTTGGCCAGCACCTCGACCACGGATTTGAGATCCTGGATCAGTCCTTCCCCACCCCCGGCAGCAACTGGTATCTGGTGCGAGACGACTACGAGCACATGATGCGCAACGACCCGACCGCGTTGGCGGGGCTATCGCTGATCGCATACGAGGGTGAGCAGCCGGTCGGCGTCTGTATCAACTTCCTCGACACGATGCGTCCCCGGGCCGGCCACATTGGAATGCTCGGAGTGGCTCGCTCAGCTCGACGTCGCGGCATTGCGCGGGCACTCTTCGCTGAGTCGCTAACTAGGTTCGAGGCACTGGGGTGGACACATGGCCGACTGACCACCATCACGCCAGCGCACGGGGTCGGGGACGAGGGCGCAAGTGGACTCTTCCGATCAGTCGGAATGCAGACCGTCTACGACCACGACATTCTCGCGCGACCCCTGCACACGCCCCGCTGACCGACGACGCAGCGCAAACCTGTCGGGCGCGTCGTTCAGCACTCCACCACCGGGGTCGTCCTCGCCAAGGCTGCTGCGGACCGGGTCGTGCTCAGGGCGGAGGATGTCGCGCACTACCAGTGCTGCGAATGCGAGAGTCGCCACAACATGCACAGCGATCGCCGCCCAGTAGTAGGTGTCCGGCAGCCCACGCTCAGGGCTGACCTGCCAGATGATGTACCACCACACCGCGAAGAAGTAGACAACTTCGGCCGCTTGCCACCACAGGAAGTCGCGCCACCTGGGACGAGCAAGGACGGCAAGTGGGATCAGCCAGACAACGAACTGTGGTGAGTAGACCTTGTTGGTAAGCACGAACGCGGCGACGGTGAGGAAGACCACCTGGTGTAGGCGGGGACGTCGTGGCGCGGCAAGGATCAGGATCCCGATTCCGGCGCAGAGCACCACAAGCACACCGGTAGCCCAAAGGTTGAGCTGGTCAATTGGCAGGTTGACGTCGAACCCATCACGAAGCACCAGCCACGGGGATCCGAAGTCCGCACCCCGTTCGGTCGAGAACGTGTAGAAGTGCACCCACCCCTCGAACCGAGCCAGCATGATGGGGACATTCGCCGCGAGCCACATCAGCACGGCGCCGCCCAAGGTGAGGAACCAGTAGCGCAGCCGTCCCGCGCGAAGGCAGAGCACAAGCAACGGGCCCAAGATCAGTACCGGGTACAGCTTGAAGGACGCGCCAAGGCCGAGCAGCAGCCCGGCAAGCACCGGATATCGGCGCGACCACGCGAAAAGGGCCAACGCGGTAGCCGCAACCGCCCAGATATCCCAGTTGATGGTGGACGCCAAGATCATGCCGGGCGCCACCGCCACCATGGCCGCGTCCCACGGTCGTCGGCGCACCGTCAGGGCGGTTGCCCACACCGCAACGGCGAGCAGCAGCGCGATCAGAATCGCATTGATCGCGTAGTAGGCGCGGGCCCTCGTATCGGGGGTCCAGGCGTCGGAGATCGGCACCCCGAGGACGTACATGACCGCTCCGGTCAGAACCGGGTACTCGATCTCAACATCACCGGTGGTCGCGGGATCCTCGACGTAGGGGAGAACTCCCTCGTCGATGCCGCGACCCCAGTAGAGGTTGACGATGTCGCTGTAGCAACCACGACTGAAGGTCTCGTCTCCATTGCCCCACGCCTTGGTGCTGCACGGTGAGTCGATCGCTGCGCCCAGCGCTGACGCCAAGATCGACAGCAGCAGAACAACGCGGAGCGGGGTCCACCACGAGCGCCGAGCAACGGCGCGACGTCCGATCGGTCCACCAATGACGGTGCTGGCTCCCGCCACCATCGGATCGTCCCGGGTCGGAAGGACGAAGTCCTCAGTGGCGCGCACGTGCGCCATTGTGCCGTGCCAGCTGTCGTTCGTGGGTCACGGCGGGGCCGTCGCTACGGGTTTGCGCCACCGCCACCCCCGTCGCTGGGGCTCGGCGTCGCCGACGGCGAGGTCGACGGTGTTGGAGTGGTCTTGGACGGTTTCGGAGTGGCCGACGACGTCGATGGAGATGGCTTCGGGGTCGCCGAGGTGGTGGTGGGTGATGGTCGGGGCGACGAAGTCGTCGGTGTCGGACTCGTCGACGGGATCGGACGCCCGGGAAAGGCGAGTATTTCCTCCCCAGCGAGCGCGCCGGCGGTGTATGCGGTCCAGATCTGCGTCGGGTAGCCACCGCCGGTGAACACGTCCATGTAGGCCACGCCGTTGAGCGGCGCCAACGGGTCGCCGTCGAGCTCTCGGTGGAAGGCCACCGCGGTGACGAGCTGTGGCGTATACCCGATGAACCAGGCCGTCAGGCCCTCCTGGTTACCCGTCTTGCCGGCCGCTGGCCGTCCGAGGTTGCTGCCGGCGTACTCGCCCGTGCTCCCCGGCGTCAAGACCTGGGTCAGGTCGTAGGTCACCTCATTGGCGATGCTGGCCGGGAAGGTGCGCTCCTCCTGCACCTCTGCCTCGTACAGGACGCTGCCGTCGGGGTCGGTGACCTTCTGGACCGAGTATGGCTCGGTCGAAGTGCCCTGGTTGGCGAAGGTCCCGTAGGCGCTCGCCATGCTCAAGGGGGAGTACGCGGCGGACCCCAGCGTGACGCGCGGACCTCCCGCGTCGAGGTTCTCGGTATCGAGACCAGCGGCTTGGGCAGCCTCGACGACTTGATCTGGACCCATCTGCTCCGTGAGGTCGACGAAGGCTGTGTTCACCGAATGCTCGGTCGCGTACTCCAGGGAGATGGCCGAACCAAAACTCTCGTCGAACTGATTGTTGACCGCCTGGGGATCTCCTTCGATGTAGAACGGCGAGTTGCCGTTGAAGGTGCTGGCCAGGCTGTAGCCGTTCTGCAGCGCCGCAGCAACGGTGAACGCCTTCATCGTTGATCCGACCGGGATGGGCGCGATCGCGTTGTTGAACTGGCTCTTCTCCCAGTTCTTCCCCCCGTACATGGCGACGATGGCACCGGTACGTGGATCGACCGAGATCAAGCCCATCTTCACGCCGTCGTTCGGTGGAGGCGGGAACCCTTCGGTGGCGGCAGTTTGTGCAGCGTCCTGAGCCTGCTTATCGAAGGTCGTCGTCACACGGAGTCCGCCGCCGTCGATCTCGTCCTTGCTGAACCCGAGCGCCTTGAGCTCGTCGCGCACCATGTCGAGGAGGTAGCCGGTCTGGCCCTCGTAGCTGTTCAGCGCCTGGGGGTCCTCGATCTTTGGCAGGCTCTTAATCTTCGCTGCATCAGCCTCATCAAGCCATCCTTGCTCGACCATGCCAGGGATTACGTAGTCGAGGGTGCGGGTCTCCAACGCCTGTTTGGCCTCCTTGCCTTCCACTGGGTCGTAGTTGCTCGGGGCGCGGATGACGGCTGCGAGTACGGCACCTTCAACCTCGCTGAGGTCGGCGACGTCCTTGCCGAAGTAGGCCTGGCTCGCGGCTTGAATGCCGTACGCGCCGCGACCGAAGTAGATGGTGTTCAGGTAGTCCTCGAGCACCTGCTCCTTGGTCTGGCTGCGGGAAAGCTTGATGGCAAGAATTGCCTCCTTGACCTTGCGGGTCAGGGTGCGCTCCTGGGTCAGGTAGGCGTTCCTGGCGTACTGCTGGGTGATAGTCGATGCACCTTGGGTGTCTCCACCACGGATGTTGTTCCAAAACGCCCGTGCGATGCCGACCGGTGAGATGCCCCCGTTCTCGTAGAAGCCGCGGTCCTCAGCGGCCAGGACGGCCAGCTCGACGTGGTCAGGGATCTCGTCGAGCGTGACGATCTCCCGGTTCACCTCGGCGTAGCGTCCAATGACCTCTTCGCTGTCGTCGTAGTAGACGACAGAGGTCTCCGCTGTTGCCAAGTCGTTCGGCTGCGGGATGTCGATCAGCAGGTAGAGCGCGACAAAGGTGGCCCCAAGTGCAGCGATGCCGAGAGCCCCAAGGCCCAGGATCTGGCGCCACGAAGGCACGAACCGACGCCAGTCCGATCGCGCACGGCGCGGGTAGTCGATGCGCACTCTGGCCTCTCGATGAACTGTAGGTGGATGCGAACCCGCCGACCGTGCCGAGGTTCGTCTCCAGTCTGACGGAGGCAGCGCTGCCGGCGTTCCCCGCCCCGCCGATGTGCGAGACCACTCAGAGCACCGGATCACCTCGATGTGCGCGCAAGGGCGGCCGCGGCGTCCCGTCCCCGAGGACGTAGGTCGTTGTCAGGAAGTTCCACGAGCAGTGCCGGCAGACCTCCACGACGTACACCCGGAACTCGCCGTACTCACCAGCCATCAGATCCAGCTCCCGGGGGGCACGGATCCGGCCCTGGTACGGACCCAGCTCGTCACCGAAGACATAGCTGAGCTCGGCAAGGTCATCGCCGCGACAGACCGGACACGGCCGGCCCGCCGGGACGCCGTGGTGCTCGGCGGCCAGCAGCAGATAGGGATCGGCGTCACACAGGTCAGCGGTGAACGCCTGGCCACGCCGCAGGTCAGCGAGCGCAGCCCGCCGCTGCAGCGCGTAGTCGATCACCGCTCGCTGCGACCAGAACGCGCCCTGCGTGCCCTGGCCCGCCCCCCTCGACATCCCCCGAGGGTACGTCGCGGAGCCGAACCTCGCCCCGCCCGCACCGAAAGGGGAAGGTGAACGGCGGGTGGATTTGCGCTGTCCTAGGGGTGCCGTGTAGCGTCTCGACGCATCGCCTCGATGTATCGGCGCGATACATTTGTCCTTCGGAAACCGCTGGGAGACCCGTGACCAAGCGCAGTGGCGTCCTCGAGCTCGCCGTGCTCGGCCTCCTCCACGAGTCCCCCATGCACGGTTATGAACTCCGCAAGCGCCTCTCCAGCCAGCTCGGTGCCTTCCGGGCGCTCTCCTACGGCTCGCTCTACCCCTGCTTGAAGGGCCTCGTCCGCCAGGGACTGATCACCGAGTCAGCCGACCCCGACGATGGCGGTACCCGCCGCTCGAAGATCGTCTACCAACTGACCGCCGACGGCAAAGAGCACTTCCAGCAGTTGCTGGCCGAGTCCGGACCAGCCGCATGGGATGACGAGACCTTCGGCGTCCGCTTCGCCTTCTTCGGGCGCACTGACGCCGAAACGCGGATGCGAATCCTGGTCGGACGCCGGGGCCGGCTCGAAGAACGACTCGACAACCTCAAGGGCTCGTTCGCTCGCACCCGCGAGCGGCTCGACGACTACACCACCGCGCTCCAGAACTACGGTCTCGACTCCGTCGAGCGCGAGGTTCGCTGGCTCAACGAGCTGATCGACGACGAGCGCAACCGCAAGCAGACCAGCACAACATCAGGCTCTGGAGCTCAAGGCTCCGGGGAAACGACAAAGGAGTAACCATGGGTTCGGTACGCGTAGCCATCGCGGGCGTCGGCAACTGCGCCGCGTCGCTCGTGCAAGGCGTCGAGTACTACAAGGACGCCGATCCCGCCGCGCGCGTCCCCGGCTTGATGCACGTCCAGCTCGGCGACTACCACGTCAGCGACGTGGAGTTCGTAGCAAGCTTCGACGTCGACGCCAAGAAGGTGGGTCAAGATCTCGCGCACGCCATTCTGGCCAGTGAGAACAACACCATAAAGATCTGCGACGTGCCGCCGACTGGCATCACGGTGCAGCGTGGCCCGACGCTCGACGGCCTCGGCAAGTACTATCTCGAGACCATCACCGAGTCAGACGATGACCCGGTCGACGTCACTCAGGCACTGCGTGACGCCAGGGCCGATGTCCTCGTCTGCTACCTGCCCGTCGGTTCCGAGTCAGCTGCTCGCTATTACGCGCAGGCAGCCATCGACGCCGGTGTTGCGTTCGTGAACGCGCTCCCGGTCTTCATCGCCGGCACCAAAGAGTGGGCTGACAAGTTCACCGCAGCCGGCGTGCCGATTGTTGGCGACGACATCAAGTCGCAGGTCGGCGCCACCATCACCCACCGCGTGCTCGCCAAGCTCTTCGAGGACCGCGGTGTCATCGTCGACCGCACCATGCAGCTCAATGTCGGCGGAAACATGGACTTCAAGAACATGCTCGAGCGTGAGCGCCTCGAGTCGAAGAAGATCTCCAAGACGCAGGCCGTCACCTCACAGCTCAAGCACGACCTCGGCAAGGACAACGTCCACATCGGCCCGTCCGACTACGTTGCCTGGCTCGACGACCGCAAGTGGGCGTTCGTCCGCCTTGAGGGTCGGGCATTCGGTGACGTCCCGCTGAGCCTGGAGTACAAGCTCGAGGTTTGGGACTCCCCCAACTCGGCCGGAGTCATCATCGACGCCGTTCGCTGCGCCAAGATTGCGCTCGACCGCGGAATCGGCGGCCCGATCCTTTCAGCCAGCAGCTACTTCATGAAGTCGCCGCCCGTGCAGTACTACGACGACGAAGCTCGCGACGCTGTCGAGGCGTTCATTGCCGGCACTGACTGATCTTCAGCACCAACGACGAGGGCCCCGGGACATGTCCCGGGGCCCTCGTCGTTCGATCTGGTCGGTTGCCTACTTGATCGTCTTCTCGATCGATGTGCGGACATCACTCTTGTCAGCCTGGGCGCTGTCCGTCCCGGTGCCCCCATCGAGGGTGTCCTTCACACCGTCCTTTGCATAGAACTTGTCGTTGCCGCTGCCACCGACGAGCTTGTCGGCGCCGAGCCCACCGGTGATGACGTTAATGAACTTCGACCCGGTGATCGTGTCCTTCCCAGATCCACCGATCACGTTCTCGACATCAGTGAGGATCTTGTCGAGCTCGCCGACCTGTCCGTCGTTGGCGTTGGCATCGAGCTTGACGATCACCGACGCCGTACGGCTCGCGTAGGTGATTGTGTCGACACCGGTAAGCCCGCTCACCGTGTCAGCGCCAAGGCCACCATCGAAGGTATTAGCTGCGCTGCTGCCGGTCAGGACATCGGCCGCAGAACCTCCGGTGAGGTTCTCCACATCGACCGCGATGTTG
>JANLWJ010000236.1:0-1679 GCA_031364455.1 Actinomycetes bacterium
GCAGCGCTTCTACGGCAGCAAGGCCGATCCCCGGGTGGTGGGAGAAGAGGACTTCCTGAAGAAAGTCCTGCCCAAAAAGTCTCGAGGCCCTAGACCCCCTTCCCTGTCGGCGATCGTGGCGCAGGTGTGCCAGAGCGCGTCGATGAGCGAAGCGATGCTCAAGGCAAGCGGCAAGGCACGACCGCAAGCGCATGCCCGCGCGCTGATCGGCTGGCTGGCAAGCCGAAGCGGCGCGGCGACCCTCACTCAGGTCGCGGCGCGCTTTAATCGGGAACTCTCCACACTCAGTCATGCCGTCTCCGCCCTGGAGCAACGTTCGAGAAACTCGCAAAGTTTCGCCAACGCTCTCAATCAACATCTTTATGCAATATACCAAGCCTGACCCCATTTTCCTTCTCCATTTTCCTTCTTGACCCCATTTTCCTTCTCATTTTCCCTTCTGAAACATCGCTCGGGAAAGTTCCGGCAAAGGAAATGACGACTTCGTTGGTGCCTCCATTGAAATACGATACCGCCTCAAAGCCGCCCGTTCCCACCTTCGCGTTCTCTTGAATCCAATTCGGTGGTATGGGAAATTGATTCTTCGGACCGCGAGTGCTTATGTATGCGCCCCCCGCCATCAACGCGTATTCAATTTCTGTAATCATGGCTTTCTTTCCTCCCCGTTAATGAAGCACCTGCAGAACTCCGCTGTTATTTTTTGATCAGTGCAGAATTTCGAACATTCTTCGCGCGTCTTGTGGCGAAACCAGTCTGCCCCCAGCCACCCACCCTTCCCGTCCGGGTACATTTCGATGCAGCTTGTTAGCCCTGCGCCTTTGACTGGCTTTACGCTTTCTCTAAGGATCGTTCGAAATTCTGGTTCCGAATATGCCGATACGACTGCTCGAATAATTTCCGCAGTTATGAATCTCTTTCCCAACCGCTTCACTTCCACATCCGGCGCTGAGACAATCAGATTTGATGATTTACTTTCGACCGGAAGTTCCGCTAGAGATACTTGTTGCCAAGCCTTTCCCTCATTCTTAAAAACTATGTAGGGCGGATTCGGACGCCCCCATTTGTTGTAGGACAGACAACCCATGGGAGAAACCACCAGGTACGCCACATCGCCGTACACATCCAGCAGCATAGGCAGGAAGTTGGAGGAACCCAATTCTTCGCTGCGGTGGTCTTCCCACCTTACGGTCTGATTGCTTTTTGGCATAGTGAAGCTCAGGCTTTGCTCCTGGTAGGTTCCTTCCTGCCCCACTTCGTGTCGACCGCCGCGGGACACAGAACGGCTGACAACGATCTTGCTGCCATCGTGAAGAAACGCTTCGTCCTTCCAGCTTGTCGGCCCCATGCCAGGGAGGCCGGCGCACGCGACAACACTTGCGACCAGAAGGAGCGAGGTCCCGATCCCTTTGAGAAACCGCGATAGGGCGCAAGTCTTAGCCATGATCCACGCGCTCCTGTGTTAGATAAAAAAATTCGATGTTCGCCAGATTCGCCGGCAACTTATGCGCAATCATCAATATCGTCACCCTTCCCCTCAGCTGATTAACCGTCTCTCCAAACGCATTCGCCGTTTCGTCATCCAGATTGCTGGTCGCTTCATCGAAGAGCAGAATCGGTGGCCGCTTGAGCAACGCCCGCGCGATTGCTATGCGCTGCTTCTGCCCGCCTGAGAGTCCCGC
>JANLWJ010000242.1:0-3770 GCA_031364455.1 Actinomycetes bacterium
TATCACGGTCACACCGGTCTCGCCGTGGCCACCGGGGACGACCGGTTCTCGAAACTGTTTCTGTCCGAGCGTCCCGAGGAGTTTCCCCACGTCCCGTTCAACGACCTGGAAGCGATGGATGCGGCTCTCAGGGGACGAGACGTTGCGGCGGTCATCATGGAGACGATCCCGGCCACCTACGGTTTCCCGCTTCCGAAAGCGGGCTACCTAGAGGCGGTCAAGGGCTTTTGTGAGAAGTACGGAACGCTGTACATCGCCGACGAGGTGCAGACCGGCCTGATGCGCACCGGTGAGCTGTGGGGCGTCACCAAGCACGGGATCTCGCCAGACATTCTGGTGACCGGCAAGGGCATCAGTGGTGGGATGTACCCGATCGCCGCCGTCCTAGTCACCGACGCTGCCTCGCAGTGGCTCGACGAGGACGGGTTTGGCCACATATCCACGTTCGGTGGGGCCGAGCTCGGCTGCATTGCTGCCCTGAAGGCACTCGAGATCACCAGGCGCCCCGAGACCCGCTCGATGGTTCACTACATCTCCGATCGAATCGGGCGCGGTCTGCGGGAGATCCAGGGGAGTTATCCGGACTGGTTTGTGGGCATCCGTCAGAACGGCGTCGTGATGGGACTGGAGTTCGACCACCCCGAGGGTGCCAAGTACGTGATGAAGAACCTCTACGAACATGGTGTGTGGGCGATCTTCTCCACGCTTGACCCCCGCGTCCTGCAGTTCAAACCGGGGATTCTGCTGAAGCCGGAGATCGTGGAGGAACTGCTCGATCGAACCGATGCGGCCATCGCCAAATCCTCGCTTGAGGTCGCTCGGCTGAGGCGGAGAGCATCGTGAGTCAGACCGCAGAAGTGGCGATGGACCCCGATGGCGTGCCGCGGGGTCGGGCGATGATTGAGCGCGCTGAGTGGGCCGCGCGGGCCTTCGCACGCTACGACAAGGCAACTGTCGACCGCGTTGTTCAAGCCGCGTCGGAGGCGGGGGCAGCACGTGCCGAGGAGTTCGCCGAACGCGCCGTGGCGGAAACCGGATTCGGAGTGGTGGAGCACAAGGTGCTGAAGAACCTCGCATGCTCGCGAGGGCTGGTGCATACCTACCGCGACCACGACTACGTAACCCCTCGCATCGACCACACGGCCAAGATCGTCGAGGTGCCACGGCCCGCGGGTGTCGTCCTGGCCCTGACCCCTTCCACCAACCCCGTGGCGTCCGTCTTCTTCAAGACGCTGCTTGCGCTCATGACGAGGAATGCGGTCGTGATCAGCCCGCATCCGTTCGCCAAGGACGTGTGTGCCGATGCTGCTCGCGCCTTGGCAGATGCAGCAGTCGCCGCCGGTGCTCCGGACGGAATCGTGCAGGTCGTCGAGGATCCGTCGGTTCCCCTCATCGATGCGCTGATGACCGACGAGCGCACTGACGTCATCGTGGCAACCGGCGGGTCCCCGGTGGTGAGGGCGGCCTACCGATCAGGGAACCCGGCCATCGGAGTCGGACCAGGCAACGTCCCTGTGTTCGTCGACACGACGGCAGACCTGGCGAAAGCCGCCAGCCGGATCGTCGACAGCAAGTGCTTCGACCACTCGATCTTGTGCACCAACGAGAGCGTCCTCATCGTCGAGGAGTCAGTGGCCGAGCGGTTCACCACGCTCTTGGTGCGGGAAGGTGCCTACCTACTTGCGGACGAGGAGCGCGATCGCATCCGTGGTCTGCTCTTTCCTGCCGGATACTTTGACACCCGAATGGTGGGGAAGAGTGCTGCCTGGATCGCGGACCAAGCGGGCATCCGGGTCAATGCGAATACCAAGATCCTGCTGGCCCCCTTCGACTTGGTGGTGCCGGAGGAGATGCTCGCGCACGAGAAACTGTGCCCGGTACTCGGCATGGTGCGGGTGCCCAATGTGGATCGCGGTATCGGCGTGGCGTGCGCCGTGCTTCGCATCGCTGGCACGGGCCATTCGGCGGCGATTCACAGCCACGACGCGCGGACAGTGATGAACTACAGCGCGGCGGTGCCGGTGCTGCGGGTTTCGGTGAACGTGGGCAACAGCCTCGGAAGCTCCGGAATCGAAACCAACCTACCGCCGTCCATGACGATCGGAACCGGATTCGCTGGGCGTTCCTCGGTGGGGGAGAACCTGCAGCCCAAGCACCTGGTGAACTGGACGCGGATTGCCTACAACGTCGACGCCGACGAGGCGTTCGGCGAGTTCTCCGGACTACTGCCCTGGGGACGTCCGCAAGGTGCGGTCCCGCCCTATCCGTTGGCCTCCAACCTCGTAGCCGATCCCACGGCCACGGGCCAGCTCCCGACTGAAGCGATGACCGTCGCGGCGGCCGACGTCCGTGAGGAGATCCGACGCATGATCGTCGAAGAACTCAACCAGATCGTCAGGAGCTGACATGGCGGACCTCCGCTCATTCATCTTCATCGATCAGCTGCAACCGCAGACGATGAGCTATCTCGGCTCGTGGATCAAGGGCAGTCTGCCCCGCAAGAACATGGCGGCCCAGGTCATCGAGATCGCACCTGGTCTGGACATCGAGAAGCTCACCGACGTCGCGCTCAAGCACGCCGAGGTGTCGGCCGGAATCCTCGTCGTCGAACGGCAGTTCGGCTACCTCGAGATACACGGACCCACCGCGCAGGTACGCGCCGCGGCGGCAGCCGTGCTCGAGGAGCTGGGGGCCAGGGAGACCGACGCGACTCGACCGGAGATCCTCGCGTCGAAGATCATCACCAGCCTGGACAACCAACACGCATTTCTGATCAACCGAAACAAGATCGGCTCAATGGCGCTGTCCGGCGAGTCGCTCTTCGCGCTCGAGGTGCAGCCGGCCTCCTATGCCATCCTCGCCACAAACGAAGCGGAGAAGGCGGCCCGCATCAAGGTGGTTGACTACCGGATGATTGGGGCGACGGGCCGTGTCTACCTGTCAGGCGCCGAGGCCGACGTCCGTCAGGCGGCCGAAGCAGCCGAGGCGATCCTTGGGTGGGTCGGGTGAGTTCTGCCATGGATGCTCATGACCGCGATGGGCTGCGCGCGCTGGTCCGTCAGGTGTTGTCGGACGTACTCCCCGACGCAGGCTTTGGTGCCCACGCAGCCAACACTTCTGGGGTAGCGACGACCGAGGCCACCCCGGGGCAGTCCGTCGAGGAGGTGTCGCTTCGCAGCGACACCGAGCTGCACGCATTCGTACTCAGGTTGTTGTCCATGTTCGATAATCCGAAACAGCGGGCAGACCTAAAGTCTGGACGTACGAGGTTCGTGCTCACTGCCGGGTCCCAGGTGGGTCGCACCGCACCGTCGCGCCGAATCGACAAAGGGGCGGTTACCGAGGCTCAGGTCAAGGATGCGGCGCGAGTCGGGGCGACGTTGCTCCTTGGTCGACGTGCTGTTTTGACGCCATTAGGCCGTGACAAGGCGCGGTCTCTGGGCGTCATCATCGAAAGGGAGACGTGATGCTGCGAGCAATTGTCGTGGGTAGCGTTTGGGCGACCAGGCGCGTGGATGAGCTGCCGAACGGCGCGTTCCTCGAGGTCGAGATCGAGGACTCGGGGAGCCGGATCGTGGCGTTCGACGTGCTCGGGAGTGGGATTGGCGAACACGTCCTGGTCGCGACCGGGTCGGTGGCCGCGGCCTGGTTCCCGGGCAAACCCCCACCTCTCGACGCTTTGATCATCGGGTCCATCGACGAGATCGACGTATCCGCACCGGCTGGTACCCACCGGGCGGATTCCTGAAGCTGCGCGGCGATGGACGTCG
>JANLWJ010000270.1:0-12436 GCA_031364455.1 Actinomycetes bacterium
GCAGTGGCTCGAGTATCTTGAGTTTGGGGTCGGCAAAATACTCGGCCTCGAGTCTTGTGAAAGCATCGAGTCCGTCGTGGCGGAGCCAGAACGCCGGAGCATCGGCGAAGGCAACGTTGAGCAACATGGTCGCGAAGGCGATCGGTAGAACATTGGGCAGCACGTGCCGGAACATGATGCGCCACCGGCTGAGCCCCAGGACTCGGGCCGACTCGATGTAGGGACGCGTCGCCTGCGTCATGACGGCGCTGCGCATCAGGCGAATATCGGTGGGGGAGAAGAGCACGACGAGGACGAGGACCGTGATCCAGTAGCCGCCATCGATGAGGCCTGCCACCACGAGGGCGATGAGCGTGACGGGGAGTGCGAGCAGGAGGTCGGCGTACTTGGTGAGAAAGAGGTCGATCCAACCTCCGGTGTAGCCCGATACCGTACCCAGGACCATCCCGAGCAACATCGAACCGAGCGCGATGAAGACTGGTCCGACCACCGCCGAGCGCGTCCCTGCAATGCTCAGCCCCAGAATGTCCCGGCCGAGCAGATCGGTACCGAACAAGTGACCGTCGGTTCCCGCTGGGACTGCGCCCAGCAACACGTTCTGCTCGGTGGCGTTGGGTGCTATCCAGGCACCCGCGATCGCGAACAGCACGATGATGAGCAGCGGAAGCGAGCAAAGGGCCGGGGTCAGGGGGATCCGTCTCATGCCGCGGCCCGTCTGCGCACCCTCGGGTCAGCCGCGAAGGAGAAGAGGTCGACGGCCAGTGCCGTGAGCGCGATGACGGCGGCGGTCAGCAAGGTGATGGCCTGCACCACCGGAATATCCTTGAAGGTCACGGATCCGGCGAGCAGCGAGCCGATGCCCTGCAACGCGAACGTGACTTCGACGAGAATGGTGCCTCCGAAGAGGAATGCGAAGACCAGACCAAGACTCGTGACGATCGGCAGCATTGCGTTTCGGAGCACCATCGACCGAATCTGGTGCCGCGACAGGCCACGGCTTTGAGCGAACGCCACGTAGTCCTGGTCGAGCTCAGCGAGGACGGCGGTTCGAGTGAGTTTGAAGACCAGTGCTCCAACCCCAATAGCCAGTGTGACTGCTGGAAGTGACAGGTGCCACAGGCGTTCAAGCCCGCCGTCACCACTGCCGTAGATCGGGAAGACGTCGAGCTTGACCCCGAAGACGTAGAGCAGCAGTAGGCCAACGGCGTACGAGGGTGCGCCAACTCCAACGATGGCTCCTGTCGTGACGCCACGGTCGATGGCGCCGCCCGCCCGCCATGCGGCAGCGATGCCGAGCGGCACGGCAACAAGCAGCGTGAGAACGAACGCAAAGGCGGCCAGCTGCATCGTGAGGAGAACCCGGTTCGCCAAGAGCGCGGTCACCGGTTCGTCGCTACGGATCGACTCTCCGAAGTCTCCTTGGACCACTCCTCCGAGCCAGAGCAGGTACTGACGGAAGAAGGGCTCGTTCAGGTTGTACTGATCGCGGATCTCGGCGAGCGCATCGGGACTGGACGCCCTCGGGCCCAAGAGGTTGCGAGCAGGGTCACCAGGAGTCAGCTGGAGCAGGGTGAAGACGATGAACGACACGGCGAGAAGCAACGCCACGGTCGCCAGCAGCCGGCCCAGGGTGAACCGAAGGAGTGATCCTTGGGACAGCATCAGCTCACTCGTTGGTAAGGATGCGCGGCGTCCATGGTGAGACGAACGTGTAGGAGCCGAAGTCCTCAATGGTGTACTCGTCGGCGATCGCGGTAGCCGCAACTCCCCACCACAAGGGGATGTAGGGAATGTCTTCCATCGCAACGCGCTGTGCCTCGATCAGGGTGTCAGCACGCTTCCTGGGATCGGTCTCCTTCATGACCTTGTCCATCAGCGCGGTGACCTCATCGTTGGTGTATCCCGCAGGCCCGTACGCTCCGAGGAACCAGGAAGACATCTCGGCCGGGTCGCCCGTGGTGCTGGTGTAGTCCATGTAGGCCAGCCCCCAGTTCTTCGACCCGATCGTGTCGTACCACTGCTCAACGGGCATCTCGTCGATCTCGATGATGATGCCGAGTGGTTCGACGGCCTGCTTGAGGACCTGGAAGGCGGCACTGACCTGTGGCGCACTGTTGGAGATGCCGACCTTTGTGGTGAACCCGTCTGGAACCTTCGACTGGGCCAGCTCGGCCTTTGCTGCCTCAATGTCGTAGGGGAGGTCGAGGACAACCGACAGTGCCTCGCGAGCACCCTCGGGGCCGTAGACACCTTCGACCTGCTCGGGGGTCGTCAGCGCCGTTGCGGCTTCGCCATGACCATCGAGCAACTGCTCCACATAAGCCTTGCGGTCGCAGGCATAGGCGATGGCCCGGCGAACGTGGATGTCGTCGAAGGGAGGGGCCTTGACGTAGAAGTCGATCCCCACATAGCTGCGGTTCGGGGCGAAGAGAACGGAGGTCGCCTCGGTGTCCTCCCACGCCTGCGCCTGGTCGAGTGAGATGTTGATTGCCATGTCGATGTCGCCCTGTTGGCGGGCGAGCTGACGCGTTGCCTCCTCGGGGATGAAGTCGATGCGGACCGTCTTGACGGGGGCCGATCCGCCCCACCAGGTGTCGACTCGTTCGAGCTCGACCATGGAGTCCGGCTCGAACGCGGTGACCTTGTAGGGGCCAGTGCCGTAGATCAGCGTGCTTGGAGTGCCAATCTCACCGTTGTTCGACTCGACGAACTCCTGCGAAGTCACCCAGAGGGCGTTGGCGGCGCACGGTCCCCACTCGAAGGCGACGTCGGGCGACTTCAGGGTGATGGTTACCTGGTTGTCGGCGGTCTTGTCGACGGACTTGGTGTTGGCCCAGTAGTAGGCGATGTTTGGCGAGATCTTGCGGTCCTGGGCCATGCCGATCGAATAGATGACGTCGTCGATCGTCACGGGAACGCCGTCGCTGAACATCGCGTCATCGCGAAGCGTGTAGACATACGTGGTTGGCGAGGTCTGCTCCCAGCTCTTGGCCAGCGCCGGCTGAAGGACGCCGACTCCATCTGGTGCCACCAGTCCTTCACCGACCAGGGCTGCCACGTAGTAGTTGACGATTCCCGCCTCTTTGCCGGGGTACAGGTTGGAGAGCGAGGCGGGGAAGCCCACGGCGAGGGTGTCGATCTCCTTTGACACCGCGTTGGCCGTTGACTGGGCGTCCGGGGAGGAGTCCGAGCTGTCGCTGCAGGCGCCGAGGAGGGCGGCCAGTGCTGTGATCCCGGTGCCCTGGAGTACCCGTCGACGACTGACGTGACTTGCGGTGAGCGCGGGGAACCGACTGACGATGAGGGGTGAGTCCGGCATGCGGCGTTCTCCTTCGGCGGGCTTTGGGGGCGCTGGGTCGAGCTGAGGTCGTTCATTACTTGTTACCAAGTGACACGTCACACTAGACGCGGCCAAGGGCCGAGATCAATCATTTCCCGGCATCGATTGCGCCTCGATTTGGCCACGGTCGGTCTCCGCCGCAAGGCGCTGTCCGTGCCCCCACAGGTGCTCGCCCGTCCTCGGCAAGGTCGACAAGGGCTTCGTGGACATTGCCGGCAAGCGCTACGTCGACTACTTGGCTCAGGTGCGACGATGGTTCCTTCTCGACTGAGGGGATCGTTGTGACACCAGGAGTGGCAACCCAGGTGTTCCACGTGATGTCCAAACCGACCGGCGCGATCTGCAACCTTGACTGCGAGTACTGCTTCTTCCTCTCTAAGGAAGAGCTGTACCCCGGCAGCGGGTTCCGCATGGACGACGCTGTGCTCGACGCTTACGTCAGCCAGCTGCTCTCGGCGCAGCGAGGCGCGGACGAGGTGGTGGTCGCCGTCCAGGGCGGCGAGCCGACGATGATGGGTCTGGACTTCTTCCGGCGCGTGCTCGAGCGAGAAGCGCACCATGCCGCACCCGGACAGAAGCTCCTCAACACCATTCAGACCAACGCCACACTGATCGACGACGAGTGGGTGGCCTTCCTCAAACAACACGACTTCCTCGTCGGGGTCTCCATCGACGGTCCGCGCGAGATGCATGACGCCTTTCGCGTCGACGAGGGTGGCAAGCCGACCTTCGATCGCGTGCTCGCAGGTTTGGATGCCCTGAAGCGTCACGACGTCGAATGGAACGCGCTGACAACGATCAACGCCGCCAACCAGGACCACGGCGCCGAGGTCTACCGCTTCCTACGCGACGACCTGGGTGCGACCTTCGTCCAGCTGATTCCCATTGTCGAGCGAGTCACACCCGAGATGCTCCCCCTAGCAGAGAGCGGGTGGGGTTCGCGGCGTGGTGAGCGCCCCCTGTACCGGCAGACGGGGGACCAGATCACCCACCGCACCGTCGGAGCCGAGCAGTACGGCCACTTCCTGATCGACATCTTCGAGGACTGGGCTCGCCACGACGTCGGTGACGTCTTCGTGCAGATGTTCGACACCTCAATGGCGCACTGGCTCGGCATGGAACAGGCTGGCATGTGCGTCCACGCACGCACCTGCGGAGACTCCGTGGCGCTTGAGCACAACGGTGACCTGTACTCGTGCGACCACTATGTGGAGCCGGAGTACCTGCTGGGGAACATCGCGCAGGGTAGGACGCTGCTGCAGTTGGTCGACTCGCCGCAACAACGATCATTCGGCCAGGCCGAGCTCGACACCCTGACGGACTACTGCCGAAAATGCGATGTTCGCTTTGCCTGTAGCGGTGGCTGTCCCAAGGACCGGTTCATCGAGACTCCTGATGGTGAGCCAGGACTGCACTACCTATGCGCGGGCTACCAGCTGTTCTTCCGCCACATCGACCAGCCGATGATGGTCACAGCCGGCCTACTGAGGCGAGGGCAGGACGCCACCGGTCTGCGCGATTGGTACGCCAGACAGGACGCCAAGCGCGAACCGAACGCGCCTTGCAGCTGCGGACGTGAAGCCCGATGGGCCGATTGCCACGGCCGAGCCTCGGCTACGGAGTGAGAACGACCTTGCCGCCGGCTTCGCCGGAGTCCACCAGACGGTGAGCCTCGACTACCTCGTCGAGGGGCAGCACTCGAGTGACGTGTGTTCGCAGGCGACCGTCGCTGAAGAGACCGGCCGGGTGGCGGAGGCGTTCACCGTTGTCACGGATGAGGATTCCGTGTCGTGACTGGTTGGCGTCGATGAGGCTGTCGATCGGCAGGTCGGGCGGGGCGATAGCCGCAATGACCCCGTCATCACGAAGGTGTGGTTGCGCCAGGGCTGCGAGCGGACCCCCGACCAGCTCGGCGATCGAGTCGAAGGAGCCACCGGCGAGATCGACGGCCGTCGTGATGGCGTCCGGTGATCGATAGTCGACGCAGGCAGCCGCACCGTTGGCGCGCATCACCTCGTGGCTTCGCTCTTGGCCTAGGGCAACGACTCGGATACCCCGGTCAGCTGCCAATTGGATGAGGAAGAGACCGACCCCGCCGCTCCCTCCGATGACAAGCATCGACGGTCCGGCCGGTTCCAGCTTCTGCAGAACTTCCCATGCTGTTCCGGCCGCCAGCGGCACTGACGCCGCGGCGACGAGATCGGCGTCATCGGGCAGGTAGGCGGCGAGTGGCTCGTCCACGACCGCGTACTCGGCGTAGCCGCCTTGCCCTCGGGGGAAGCCTGTCATCGCCATGATCTTGCGTCCCACAAACGTGGGGCTCATGTCATCGCCGACGGACTCCACCGTGCCGGCGATGTCGTACCCCAGGATGCATCCGGTTTCGATGCTGGCCCAGGACGGATCCTTGGCGTTGTATGTGTCGACCGGGTTGATGCCGGCGGCTACCACCTTGATGCGGATTTCGCCCGGTCCAGGCTCAGGCCTAGGGACGTCGCGAACGGAGATGAGTCCCGGCTCGCCAAATGCCTCGACCACGGCTGCTCGCATGTGTCCTCCTACTCTGCACTGGGCTGACCACGCCAGCCTGGCAGATGGACGCGTGCCGACGCCATGTTGGTCTTCAGTCGGCTCGCGTGCCGGCGTGTCCTTCGCCGCACCCTCGGGGTGTTCCTACCGCATGCATGTGAGCGCTCGGTACAGGCGACCGCCCCGAGAAGCTGTTCTGGTGTACCCAACGCTCACATGTGTGCCCATCGTGAGCTAGCTCCTACGAGCGCAGGCGCGATGCAGAGGGGTCAAACGGCGGCTCAGCCAGAATGCGAGCCAGACAGGGCTCACCCACGATGTCGACCGTGACCTCGGGTGCGGTCTCGGATGCTGCGGCGTCAACAAGGACGCTGTCGAGATAGGCCAGGGCGAGACTCTGACCGACGTGGTGTCCGTAGGCGCCGGAGGTCGTGAAGCCGACCAACTTCCCGTCCAGCCACACACCTTCGTCCCCTGAGGCGTCGGCGTCGTGGCTGTCGATGGAGAGGAGCGCCAGGCGGCGATCCGCATCTTCATTGCGAGCGGCCAGCACGGCGTCTCTTCCTAAGAAGTCCGACTTGTCGAAGGCGACGAACCGATCGAGGCCGGACATCGCCGGTGTGTATGCCTGGGTGAACTCGGCGGACCAGATGCCGTAACCCTTTTCCAGGCGCAGGCTGTCGATGGCGCGATCACCTATGAGCCGCATGCCGAGAGGTTCACCCGCCGCACGCAGCGCAGCGAGGAGAGCACGCTGCTGCGACGCCCGAACGGTGACCTCGTAGCCAAGCTCGCCGGTTAGCGAGATGCGTCCGACCACAGCCTCGGTGCCTGCGATCTTCGCTTCGCGGACCGACAAGAAGGGAACGGCAGAGTGGCTCATGTCGATGTTGACGAGCTGCCGCATGATGTCTCGCGATCTCGGGCCAGAGAGCGAGAAGCCGCACCAGTCATCACAGAGGTTGGTGATCTGCACGCTGCCGTCGGGTGGGAGGTGCTCGGCAAACCAGCGCTGGTGCCACTCCTGCAAGTAGTAGGAGCCGGTCACCCAGAAACGCTCGTCGCCAAGCCTGCTGACGGTGAGGTCACCCATCAGGTGTCCTCGCTGGTTAAGCATCGGCGCCAGCTTGATGCGTCCGACCGCTGGAAGCGCGGAGGCCATGATGTGGTCGAGCCACGCTGCGGCGCCCGAGCCGGTCACCTCATAGCGGGCGTAGGCGGTCGTCTCGTACAAGCCGGCTGCCGAACGCGTCGCCGCAACTTCCGCGCCGACGATCTCGTGGGCGTTCGAGCGGCGCCAGGTGAGGTTCTCCTCGAACTCAGCGCTCGGTGCGTAGTACTGGGCGACCTCGAGGCCGTAGACGACGCTGCAGCGGGCACCGGCGTCCACCAGGTCGGGGTAGACCGGCGAAGTCTTGAGCGGACGTCCAGCCGGCAGTTCTTCATTCGGGTAAGCGATGAGGAAGCGGCGGGCGTAGAACTGCGCGGTGGTCGCTCGTAGGTAGGCGTCGTCGGTGGCGAACGGGCCAAACCGGGTGATGTCCATGCCGAAGACGTCGTCACCGGGGTCACCGTCGACGATCCAGTTGGCGAGCGCCAGGCCGATGCCAGCGCCTTGCGAGAAGCCGGCCATGACCCCGCACGCCGACCAGAAGTTGCGGCGTCCGGGAACGGGCCCGACCAGCGGGTTGCCGTCCGGGGTGAACGTGATGCCGCCATTGACCCATCGCTTGATGCCGACGCGTTGCAGGGCGGGGAAGCGCTCGAAGCCGATCGAGAGCTCTGGCGCGATGCGGTCGACCTCTTCGGGGATCAGCTCCATGCCGTAGTCCCAGCCAGGACCGTCGGCCAGCCAGTGCTTGGGGTTGCGCTCGTAGACGCCGAGCAGGACACCGTTCTGTTCGCGCTGGAGATAGGTAAAGCCTTCAAGATCGGTGACGGCTGGCATCGGCCCGGTGAGCGCGGCCACCTCTGGCACATCCTCGGTCACCAGGAAGTGGTGCTGCATCGGGATGAGCGGCAGATCGATGCCGACCATGTGACCGACCTGGCGCGCCCACAGCCCGGAGGCGTTCACGACGTGCTCGGCGCGGATAGGGCCCTTCTCGGTCTCGAGTAGCCACTCACCGTCCGCCTGCTGGGTGATCGAGAGCACCCGGTTGTGCTGGATCACCTCCGCACCGCGCTTGCGTGCAGCGCCGGCGTAGGCGTGGGTGGACCCGTGCGGGTCGAGGTTGCCCTCATGCGGGTCGAAGAGAGCTCCGGTGAGCCCGGTGGGATCGATGATCGGCACCATCTCGGCTGCCTCATCGGGGGAGAGTAGGTACGCCTCGTCATTGCCCATGTAGCGGTGCCAAGCGAGCTCGGCTTTGAGCCACTCGGCGCGCTCCGGCGTGCCGGCTAGCTCGATGCCGCCGGTCAGATGCAGCCCTGCACTCTGCCCGCTCTCTTCCTCGACGGTTCGGTACATACCGATGGTGTACGCCTGCAGCCGCGCGATGACCGGGTCGGAGTTGATCGCGTGGAAGCCGCCAGCGGCGTGCCAGCTGGAACCGGCGGTGAGCTCACCGCGTTCGATCAGTGCAACGTCGGTAACGCCGCGCAGCGTCAGGTGGTACAGGATGCTGCAGCCGACGATGCCGCCGCCGATGACGACGACGCGGTACTGGTCCTGCATCGCTGTCACCCCCCTACTCGGCCAGCTGCCGGTGCATGTGCACCTCGCGACGGCGTGAGAAGAAGCCGAGCTCGAGGTCGACTCCGGCGTACTCGCCCTTGACGATCACGGGGTCACCGTCGTGGTCGTGACCGCCCTCGACGGCGCCGATCAGCTCGGCCATTGCCACGCCGACGAACGGAGCCGCCTTGAACTGGTGCCCACTGGTGCCGATCGCGACGTAGAAGCCGCCGAGCGACGTCTTGTCGTAGATCGGGATCCAGTCGTCGGTGATGTCGTACGCGCTGACGACGCCCGACTTCTGCCCTGGCACCTGGAGGTCGGGCAGTCGGCGCGCCAGACGCAAGCTCTGCACCTCCCAGTTCTCCGGTGACGGCGACGTGCGGACGTCGTCTGCGTCGTCGACCAGGATCAGCGGGTCACACGGTGCCTCGAAACTGCCGACGATGATCGTGCCACCCGGATGTGGCCTGAAGTAGGTGCCGAAGTCGGGGTCGTGGACGCCGGTGCCACCGTCGTCGAGATTGAAGCCCGCGGGCGCCGGGACCGAGATGACCTCTTGCTCGGTAGCCCGCGTCGAGGTGCTGAAGTCGTCCAGCACACCGGCCATCGTGTTCAGAGTCACCGACCAAGGGCCGGCGGCGTTGACAACGACGGAACCCGCGACATCGGTGCCGTCGGCGAGCTGCACGCCCGAAACGCGGTCTCCGTCGCGGAGCACCTCGACAACCTTCGAACGCCAACGAAAGGTGGCACCTGACTGCTCAGCGGCGTAGGCGAGGTTGTGGGCGGCAAGAGTCGCGTCGTTGACGAATCCGGAGTCGTGTTGGAAGAAGCCACCGATCTCACCGGTCGAGTCGTCCCAGAAGTGCTCGTCCTCGACGCGGCAGGCCGGGCCGATGAGCGCCGGGTCGAGGGCCGGGTGTCGTTCGCGGATCTGGCCTGCGGTCACCGACTCGTACGGAATCCCGAGGGTGTCCATGTGCCCGAGCTCGAGCGACCGGTCGAGCAACTCCCCGTCGAGCACCAGCAGACCGGTGCGGATATATGTGGCCAGGCCAGCGGGGTCCTCGACTCCGAGGTGCTTGCCCCACTCGACCCAGCGGGCGTACGACTCCCACGCGAGTACGGCCTCCTGCAGGTTGTCGTAGTTGAAGCGGACCATTGCCGACGAGGCGCTCGTCGAACCGCAGCCCGGTGTCGATCCCTTGTCGACCACCGTGACATCCCAGCCGCGGCGAGACAGCTCGAGCGCGATCGAGCAGCCGATGATTCCGGCGCCGACCACAACGGCTGAAGTGGGAGTGCTCACAGCTGGCTCCAGGAAAGTCGGGGTGGGACCCCCGTATCCCACCAGATGGCGGGATCGAGGCGGTGCTCAGGAGTGCATCTGAAACACGATGTCCCACCTGCATGTGCCAGGCTGCGCAGCGTGAGCCGCGATCGGGTACCCGCGCCGCTGCTCGTCGTCACGGCGATTGCCTGCGTGCAGACCGGTGCTGCCATCGCGCGGACCCTGTTCGACGATCTCGGCGTGGCAGGCACGGCGCTGCTGCGGCTGGTCATCGCAGCGGTCGTTCTGTTGGTGATTCTCCGCCCGTCGGTGCGGTCGTGGACCCGGCAACAGTGGGGGGCTGCGGCCCTTCTTGGCTTTGCGCTGGCCGGTATGAACCTGGTCTTCTACTCATCGCTCGACCTCGTCCCCCTAGGTGTTGCGGTGACAGTGGAGTTCCTGGGGCCGCTGCTCCTGGCATTGGTGCAGACCCGTCGGCCGATCGACTTCGCCTGGGTAGTGCTCGCCGGGGGCGGGGTCGCCATCTTGGGGGCGCAGGCCGCGAGTGGCGACATCAACGGCCTTGGGTTGTTGCTCGCCTTCACCGCTGGGCTCTTCTGGGCTGGCTATATCGTGTCCAGCGCTCGCGTGGGTCGGGTGCTGCCTGGAGTTGACGGACTTGCGGTCGCTCTGGTGTTCGCCGCTGTACTTGTTCTGCCGTTTGGCGCGTCGCAAGCCACTGCTGCGATAGATGACCCTTCGCTGCTCATCGGGGTGACCGTGGTGGCGCTGATGTCGACGATCATCCCGTACGGGCTCGAGCTGACGGCCCTGCGACGGATCCCGACGCGGGTGTTTGGGGTCTTGATGAGCCTGCAACCAGCTGCTGCTTCGATCTCGGGGCTGGTCATCCTGGGTCAACGGCTCGGAGTGCACGAACTCGTCGCTCTTGGCATGGTGACTGCAGCGAGCGCTGGTGTCACGCTCGCGAACAAGGACGCCACTCTTTCGAAGGAGCCGCTGTGACCTGGAGCAGGGCCGACATTCCTGCCCAGGTTGGGCGGGTGGCCGTTGTCACCGGCGCTAACGGCGGCCTCGGGCTGGAGACCGCGGAGGCATTGGCTGCCGCTGGGGCTCGGGTGGTCCTGGCTGCCCGCAGTCCCGGCAAGACCGAGGCTGCGGTGGCGCGCATCCGGGCCGGCGTGCCGGACGCGTCCCTGTCGGTGGTTCCGCTGGATCTTGCGTCGCAGGCATCCGTGCATGCGGCGTCCGAGCGGATCCTCAGCTCGTACGACCGGATCGACCTGCTGGTCAACAACGCCGGCGTCATGGGTATCCCAGAGGGACGCACCGAGGACGGCTTTGAGACACAGCTTGCGGTGAACCACCTCGGGCACTTCGCTCTCACCAGTCTCCTTTTACCGGCGCTCCTCACCTCGCCAAACGCTCGTGTCGTGACTGTGACTAGCACGGCGCACCACTACGGGCGCCGAATCGATCCGACCAACCCGAACCTCGAAGGCAAGTACACCCCTTTCGGTGCCTACGGTCAGTCCAAGCTGGCGAACTTCCACTTCGGCCTAGGGCTGCAACGTCGCTTGGCGGACGCCAAGGTCTGCGCCTCGAGCCTGATCGCCCACCCCGGGCTGACCCGCACCGAACTGCAGGCGGTCAGCGTGACCGAGTCGGGCGGGGCGTCCACCCAGCGTTTCTGGGAGTGGATGACACGAAAGACGGGGATGAGTCCTGCCGACGGCGCGCTACCTCAGCTGAGGGCGGCGACCGACCCACAGGCTAGGGGCGGGGACTTCTACTGCCCCGCGTGGGTGAACTTTGGGCCGCCGGTGCGTAAACCGATCCTGCGCCGCTTTCGACTCGCTGCCGCGATCGACACTCTGTGGCGATACTCCGAGGAGGCGACCGGGGTGACGTACGCCTTCTAGCGTCATCCAGATCCGCACTCGGGTGGGGCTTGGGGTGCCCGATAGGCTGGGCGACCCCCGTTTCGCGGGCATCCCCGCGAGCCGGACCACTGACGCCCACACCCAGGACAGCCTGTGACCAACAGCGAGGTCGACGCCGAGCAGGCGTACGTCGACGTCCTGTACGGGCGACTGGACTGGCTCCGCGACCGAACTGACGCCGAGCTTCGTGCTGTTCGCCGTGCTGGTGCCAGTGGGACGCCGCAAGCACGGTCTGAGCGCGACGCGTTCGCCACCCTCTACGAGGACCGGCTCGTCCAGCTGTCGGGGGTGGAGGAGCGACTCTGCTTCGGCCGGCTCGACATGGCCGATGGCGGAATCAGGTACATCGGGCGCCTCGGGCTCTTCGACGATGACCAGTCGCAGCTGCTCGTCGACTGGCGGGCGCCGGCGTCCAGAGACTTCTACCAGGCCACGTCGCTCCGGCCAGGAGACGTCGTCCGTCGTCGACATCTCGAGACGAAGAGCAGGTCGGTGGCCGCAATCTACGACGACGTCCTCGATCTCGATACCTTCGAGGCGCGCCCTGAGCTCGTGACGCACACCTCCGAGACGACGAGTCTGACCACCGATGGTGCGTTGCTGGCCGCCCTCAACGCACACCGCACCGGGCGAATGGGCGACATCGTCGCCAC
>JANLWJ010000296.1:0-7199 GCA_031364455.1 Actinomycetes bacterium
GCTCCCACATCTCGGTGTGCATCGCCGGAACCATGACGACCGGGCAGCGCGCAGTCAGCAAGACGTTCGTAAGCAGGTCGTCGGCCAGGCCATTGGCCGCCTTGGCCAGCACGTTCGCCGTTGCGGGAGCCACGACGACCAGGTCGGCCTGCTGCCCGATCCGTACGTGCGGGACCTCATGGACATCGGCCATTGGGTCGGCGGTGACTGGTTGCCCGGAGAGCGCAGCCCAGGTGGGGGCCCCGACGAACTGCAGCGCGGCCGCTGTCGGAACGACGCGAACGCCGTGGCCGATCTCGGTCAGCCGACGCAGGAGGTCGCAGCTTTTGTAGGCAGCGATCCCTCCGGCCACCCCCAGCACGATGCGCGACATAGGCGTGCGCGAAGGACTCGAGGTCAGCTGTCGGTGGGTGCTGCGACCGCTGGGGTCGTTGCCGCGGCGCCGAGGGCCGGCTCGACGTCGCCGTCGATGCGCTCGTAGGTCAGCAGGTCGGCGCTGATCTCACGCATGGCGATCGAGAGCGGCTTCTCCTGGACGTGGGTGTCGACGAGCGGTCCGACGTACTCAAGCAGCCCCTCGCCGAGCTGGGAGTAGTACGCGTTGATCTGCCGGGCCCGCTTGGCCGAGTACAGGACCAAGGCGTACTTGGAGTCGACTTTGCTGAGCAGTTCGTCGATGGGGGGGTTGGTGATTCCCTCGGGAACACCGATGACACCGGACACGCGAACTCCTACAGATCAGGGGATGGGGATGCTGTGTCCTCGTGGGACAGGATCAATGCTACCAAGCGCTCGCAAACCTGGTGAACATCGTCGTTCACGACGGTCACATCGAACTCGGCAGCGGCCGCGAGCTCGACCCTTGCCCTGGCCAGCCTGCTGGCGATGACCACCGCGTCCTCGGTGCCCCGCCCGGCAAGCCGCTTGGCCAAGATCTCCCACGAGGGTGGCGCCAGGAAGACCAGCAGCGCCTCAGGCATGGCGGCGCGTACCTGTCGGGCTCCCTGCAGCTCGATCTCCAGCAGCACCGGCTCGTTGCGCTCCAGCCGCTCCAAAACCGGGGTCCGGGGCGTGCCGTACCGGTGTCCGGCGAACTCCGCCCACTCCAGCAGCTCGCCGCCAGCAACGGCGGCGTCGAAGGTGGCGTCGTCGCAGAAGAGGTAGTGCAGCCCGGCCACCTCTCCTGGCCGGGGTCGGCGGGTGGTCAGCGATACCGACTGCCAGATCTCGGGGTGCCTGGCACGAAGCCGCGCGACAACGGTGCTCTTGCCCACCCCTGACGGGCCGGACAGCACGGTGAGTCGACACCGCCGATCGGCGGTGGGATGTTGCGACGTTGTCACTTCTGCGGGCTCGCCCCGAGGTCCTGCACGCGAATCGAAGCCGGGGCAAACTCGCGGTGGAGGGCCGCTACCTGGTTGGCACCAAGGCCCCTTACCCGCCGACTCTCAGAGATTCCGATCTTCTCCATCAACTGGCGCGCCCGCACCTTCCCGACGCCTGGCAGCGACTCGAGGAGCGCCGACACCTTCAGCTTGCCGATGATGTCGTCGGTGCGCCCCTGCTCGATGACGTCGAAGAGGGAGGCGCCTGAGTGCTTGAGCCGGTTCTTGACCTCGGCGCGCACCCGGCGGGCTTCTGCGGCCTTCTCCAAAGCCGCGGCACGCTGTTCTGGAGTCAACGGAGGAAGAGCCACGTCGCACCTTTGGTTGGGAGCTGGTCGACCCGGTCAGCCGAGCAAGCAACTGGGCGAGGTCGATCATCGGTCGGCCCTGAACCTAGCGAGTCCGGGCCTCCTGCGGCAACGGCACTCCCCCCAAGGCCCCAGGGCGTTGCGCCTGAGAACGGTGAGACCGGTCAGATCGTCAGATCGCTCAGAAGCTGGGCAGCGGCCGCGGCACGGTCACGTGCGCCGGTGATGGGTCGACCCACAACCAGCAGGTCAGCCCCGTCAGCGAGGGCCTGCTGGGGTGTCGCCACCCGCTGCTGGTCGCCGAGCACGGCACCGGTCGGCCGCACTCCTGGAGTGACGAGGACAACGTCAGCCCCGACTGCAGCACGCACCGCGGCAACCTCCTGGGGTGAGCAGACCAGGGCTCTGGCCCCAGAGGTGACCGCCATCTCGGCGAGCCGCAGCACGGCGTCCAGCGGCGTGCCGGACAGACCGACAGCAGCCAGGTCGAGCTCGCTCATCGAAGTCAGGATCGTCACCGCGGTGACGCGAGCCTCTGGCAGCGAATCGGCCGCCGCTTGCACCATCGCTGGCCCGCCAAGAGCATGCACCGTGAGGAAGTCCGGCTCGAGGCCTGCCACGGCTTGACAGGCTCCAGCGACCGTATTGGGGATGTCGTGGAGCTTGAGGTCGAGGAAGAGCCGGCACTCAGGTGCAGCTGCCCGGACCTGCCGGACGCCAGCTGCACCGACAGCCAGGTAGAACTCGAGACCGAGCTTTAGCGTGCTGACGTGAGGGGCAACCTCACCGGCCCACCTCGCTGCCGTTGCGACATCTGGCGCATCGAGCGCAACGGCGATGGGAGAGCCCTTGATCGAGGAGCGGACGGAGTCGCTCATTCCCCCTGGCCCTCATGGGGGCGATGGGCAAACCCAACGGCGTCCGAGACGGACGCAAAGCCCCGGTCGCCCAGAATCTGTTGCAGCTCATGAGAGACCCGGATGGGCGCCGATGGGTCGTTGAACACCGTGGTGCCGACCTCAACGGCCGAGGCCCCGGCCAAGATGAACTCAAAGGCGTCGGCGCCGGTGCGAATGCCGCCCATCCCGACGATCGGGATCTCGGGCATGGCCTGGTGCACCTGCCACACGGCGCGTACCGCCACCGGCCTGATGGCCGGTCCGGACAGACCCCCGGTCACTCCACCGAGGTGTGGGCGCATGGTGTCGGTGTCGATCACGACGCCGAGCAGGGTATTGATCATCGACAGTCCATCGGCCCCGGCGTCGACACAGGCACGGGCGATCGCCACGATGTCGGTGACGTCCGGCGACAGCTTGGCAAGAATCGGGACACCTGGCGCACTGTTGCGTCGAACGCCCTCTACAACGGTCGCACTAGCCAACGGGTCGCACGCGAAGACCAGCCCACGGTCCTCGACGTTGGGGCAGGAGATGTTCACCTCGAGCGCGGTGACAGCCGTGGAGAGCCGCAGCCGTTGCGCCAGCCGAATGTACTCTTCGGCCGCACCGCCGGCGATCGACACGACGACCCGGGCACCACGCTGCTCGAGCCACGGAAGGTCGCGCTCGACGAACTGCTCGATGCCAGGACCCTGAAGGCCGATGGAGTTGAGCATCCCACTCGGTGTCTCGGCCATCCGCGGCGTTGGGCGTCCGGAGCGAGGCGCCAGCATGATCGACTTCGTGACGACAGCACCGAGCTCGGTGATGTCGAAAAACTGGTCGAGCTCTCGGCCGTATCCCGCGCAGCCGGACGCCGTCATCACCGGGTTGGGCAGAGCTGCGCCAGCGAGCCGGGTCGACATGTCAACGTCAGGAAGTAGCGGCTCGGAGCTGTCGGGGGTGATGACCCTGGTCAGCCGTGTCATCAGTGCCCTCCTTCGCTGACCGGCGCACCCCAGGTGTCGGCCGGAACGGTGCCTACGTCGTCCCAGCGCACCCGGTCACCGCGAAACACCGGGCCGTCTACGCATGAGCGCACCATGCGTGTGACACCGTCATCGCCGACAACGGGGAGCACACAGGTCATGCACACTCCGATACCGCATGCCATAGCCTCCTCGACCGCGCACTGTGAGTGCGCTCCGAATCGGGCCGCCAAGTCGGCGACCGCCGCGAGCATGCCCATCGGGCCGCACGCGTAGACAACGTCGGAGCCGGTCCGGCCCAGAAGCGCCGGAAGTGCGTCGGTCACCCGCCCGCGGTCGCCGAGTGAGCCGTCTTCGGTGGTCACTGCCACCGACTGCGACATGCGTTTGGCCTCGAGGACGCCGAACAGCCGAGCTTCGGTCGCAGCCCCCAGCACGAAGTCGACCCGACAACCGCGCTCACGCAGCTGCTCGGCGAGTGTGAAGAGTGCAGCGCTGCCGTAGCCACCACCGACCAACGTGCAGGTGACCGGTTCCTTCGGAAGAGCGAACGGCTTGCCCAGCGGGCCGACAACGTCGAGTGAGTCATGGGGACGGACCTCGGACAACCATCTGGTCCCAACGCCGTGCTCGGCAAGGATGATGTCGACGGTGCCGCCGTAGATGCCGCGGTCCTGCGTCCGGTAGACCGAGAAGGCCCTCCGCAGCAGGTGAGCAGTCGTCTCGCCACCAACAGCCAGGGCTACGAACTGACCTGGCCGCACCTGCTCGGCGACTCCGGGCGCAACGACGGTGAGCTGGTGGTACTCCCCAACGCGACGGGTGCTGAGCACCTCACCCCGCACCTGGACCGGCGTCATGCGGCGCCCCCTCTAGCCTTTTCGAGGTCAGCAGCGTGCTCCTGCAGCGAACGGACGCCGACCTCGCCCCGGATCAGTGCCTCGATGCCCTGCACCGCCGCACCGAGCCCTTGGACGGTGGTGATGCACGGGACGCCCTTGGTAACGGCGGCCGAACGGATTTCGTAGCCGTCAAGACGGGCTCCGACTCCATAAGGGGTGTTGATGATGATGTCGATCGTGCCGTCGAGAATGCGCGCGATGGTGTCTGGCTCGGAGTCGGCAGCTGCCGACTCAAAGTGCTTGCGCAGGACCGTGGCCGGTACGCCGTTGCGCCTGAGCACCTCAGCCGTCCCTGCCGTGGCCACAATCTCAAAGCCGAGGTCGTGCAGCCGCTTGATCGGAAAGATCATCGAGCGCTTGTCGCGGTTGGCGACCGAGACGAAGGCGGTCCCGCTGGTGGGGAGACCACCTGCGTACGCAGCCATCTGGGACTTGGCATAGGCGGTGCCGAAGAGGGTATCGATACCCATCACCTCGCCGGTTGACTTCATCTCTGGGCCCAGAACGGTGTCGACGCCGTGGAACCGGCCGAACGGCAACACCGCCTCCTTCACCGCTATCGCAACATCCATCGGCATCGTCCCGCCATCACCGGTCTCCGGAAGCAGTCCCTCAGCGCGTAGCTCAGCAATGGTGGTGCCCATCATCACCCGAGCCGCTGCCTGCGCGACGGGGGTTGCGGTCGCCTTGGAGACAAAGGGCACGGTGCGTGATGCCCGTGGGTTCGCCTCGAGAACGTAGAGAACGTCAGATGCCTGAGCGAACTGAACGTTCAACAGGCCGCGGACGCCGACCCCACGAGCGATGGCCTCGGTTGCAATCCTGATTCGCTCGATGTCAGCACGCCCCAGCGTCATCGGTGGCAGTGCACATGCTGAGTCGCCGGAGTGGATGCCAGCCTCCTCAATGTGCTCCATGACACCGGCAAGAAAGAGATCGGTGCCGTCGTAGAGCGCATCGACGTCGATCTCGACGGCGTCGTCGAGGAACCGATCGACGAGGACTGGATGCTCGGGGCTGACCTGGGTCGCCCGACCGATGTAGTCACGCAGCATGTCGTCGTCGTAGACGATCTCCATGCCGCGTCCGCCGAGCACGTAGGAGGGTCGCACGAGAACCGGGAACCCGATCTCGTCAGCGATCTCCTTGGCCTCGTCGAACGAGGTGGCCATCCCGTGCCGCGGAGCCAGCAGACCGGCCTCGGCCAGCACAGCACCAAAGGCCCCCCGCTCCTCGGCCAGATGGATCGCCTCTGGAGACGTGCCGACCACCGGAACCCCGGCATCCTTCAACTGCTGGGCGAGCCCGAGCGGGGTCTGACCTCCGAGCTGCACGATGACCCCTACGACCGGGCCGACCTGCTGCTCAGCGGCGACGACCTCGAGAACGTCCTCGAGGGTGAGGGGCTCGAAGTAGAGGCGGTCGCTGGTGTCGTAGTCGGTCGAGACCGTCTCGGGGTTGCAGTTGACCATGACGGTCTCGTAGCCAACCTCACGCAGCGAGAGCGCCGCATGTACGCACGAGTAGTCGAACTCGATTCCCTGCCCGATGCGGTTCGGCCCGCTGCCCAAGATGATGACAGCTGGCTTGGTGCGGGGACGGACCTCAGTCTCTTCGTCGTAAGAGGAGTAGTGGTACGGGGTCTGGGCGGCGAACTCACCGGCGCAGGTGTCCACCGTCTTGTAGACCGGCCTGATGCCGAGCGCCTGACGTAGGTGGCGCGCGACGTCCTCGGAGACCCCACGGAGCTCAGCGACCTGTCGGTCGGAGAAGCCGAACCGCTTCGCCCTGCGAATCAGCGTTGGGCTGAGCTCGGCGGCATTGCGCATCTCGGCCGCAACCTCGTTGATGATGGCGATCTGGTCGAGGAACCATGGGTCGATCCCGGTGACCTCATACATCGTCTGGGTAGTGGCCCCCAGCCACATCGCCTGCTGCACCTTCTTGATGCGTCCGTCATGCGGCTTCCTGGCCTGCTCGACAAGTGTCCCGACGTCGGTGTCGATGTCGGCCCAGGAGAAAGGCGCATCGGACTTCTCGATTGACCGCAGGGCCTTCTGCAGCGCCTCGGGAATGTTGCGCCCGATTGCCATAGCCTCACCGACACTCTTCATGTGAGTGGTCAGCGTGGGATCGGCTGCTGGGAACTTCTCGAAGGCGAAACGCGGCACCTTGACCACAACGTAGTCGAGGGCTGGCTCGAAGGACGCTGGTGTCTTGGCAGTGATGTCGTTGGGGACCTCGTCGAGGGTGTAGCCGATCGCGAGGCGGGCGGCAATCTTGGCAATGGGGAAGCCCGTCGCCTTGCTGGCAAGGGCGCTCGAGCGTGAGACGCGCGGGTTCATCTCGATGACGACGAGTCGACCATCGGCAGGGTCAACGGCGAACTGGATGTTGCAGCCGCCGGTGTCAACACCGACCGCGCGAATGATCGCGATCCCGAGATCACGCATGCGCTGGTACTCGCGGTCGGTGAGAGTCATGGCCGGCGCCACCGTGATCGAGTCGCCGGTATGCACGCCCATCGGGTCGAGGTTCTCGATCGAGCAGATCACCACGACGTTGTCGTTCTTGTCACGCATCAGCTCGAGTTCGTATTCCTTCCAGCCTATAATCGACTCTTCCAGCAGAACCTCGGTGGTGGGGCTGGCCGAGAGCCCAGTACCGGCGATGCGGTGCAGATCCGCCTCGTCGTACGCTATGCCAGACCCGGCGCCGCCCATCGTGAACGAGG
>JANLWJ010000351.1:0-2692 GCA_031364455.1 Actinomycetes bacterium
AGCGGGCGCGCTTGGCCAGCGAACAGGCCGATCGCGTGGCCATGCTCAACGCCGAGCGTCGCCGCGAGCTGGCGCCGGTGTCGTTGCTCGAGCTGGTGCTCGCGCGTGTGTGCCGTCAGATCACCGGCATCCTAGAAACGCTGCCGATTCAGCTGCGCCGCCAGTCTACGGCGCTCACCACTGAGGACCTAGCGCTCATCGAGCGAGAGATCGTGAAAGTGCGCAACCTGGCTGCAAGCGTCGAACTGAAACTCACCGAGGACGAAGATGGATCTTTCGGAGATCCACAGAGCGATCCGCTCCGGGCTGAAGCCGCTTGAGGCTGCGCCCCCCATGCGGCTGTCCGAGTGGGCGGCCAGGCACTTCTATTTGTCGGCGGAATCGTCGTATGTCGAAAAGAGCTGGGAGGCCTATCCCTACCAGGTGGCCATCCTCGACGCGATGGGCGACGACGACATCCAGGAGGTCACGCTGCACAAGTCGGCACGCGTGGGTTACACCAAGATGCTGCTGGCCGCGGTCGCCTACTTCGCCGAGCACAAGCGGCGCAACCAGGCGGTGTGGCAGCCCACCGACGAAGACTCGGATGAGTTCGTGAAGACCGAGCTCGAGCCGATGATCCGGGACGTGCCGGCGATGGTGCGCGTGTTCCCCTCGTTCATGCGCAAGCATAAGAGCAACACGCTGCGGCAGAAGCTCTTCCTTGGGTCGATGCTGCACCTGCGCGGCGGGAAGGCCGCCAAGAATTACCGGCGCCTTTCCGTGTCGGTGGCGATCTTGGACGAGATCGACGGCTTTGACTTGGACGTCGAGGGGGAGGGTAGCGCGGTGGAGCTGGCGCGCAAGCGCATCGAGGGCGCTACGTTCCCGAAACTCATCATCGGATCCACGCCCAAGATTAAGGATTCGTCCCAGGTCGAGGCGCGCCAGCAGCAGGCGCAAAAGCGATTCCGCTACCACGTGCCGTGCCCGCATTGCGGCGTAGAGCAAGTGTTGCGCTGGGGTGGCCCCGACAAGCCTTTCGGATTCAAATGGACCGAAGACAACCCAGAGACCGTGGCGTACCTGTGCGAGCACTGCGGAGTTCTCTTCCGCCAGGCGGAGTACCTCGGGGTGTGGCACCTCGGCCGCTGGATCGCCCAGGACTTCACCTTCATCGCGCCCGATAGCAACTATCACACCGCGCTCGGGGTCAAGATTCCGAAACCGCTCTCGGTAGGGTTCAGCATCTGGACCGCCTATAGCCCACAGGCTGACTGGTCATCGCTGGTGCGCCTGTTCCTGTCGGCAATCCGCAAGAAGGCCGCCGGCGACAAGTCCGAGCTGAAGACCTTTGTCAACACCACGCTCGGCGAGTCATGGGAAGAGGAGGTCGAGAAGACCGATCAGCATGAGCTAAAGAAGCGGGCGAAGCTGACGCCGTTCCCGCTGCGCGTGGTTCCGATGGGAGGACTGGCGCTGGTGGCTGGAGTGGACGTGCAGGACAACCGCTTCGCCGTGGTGGTTTGGGCCGTCGGCCGCGGTGAGGAGATGTGGACGGTCGATCACATCGAACTCGATGCCATGCCCGGAGATGAGAAGGACTGGGACCGGCTGGATGGCTATCTGCAGACCCGCTTCAAGCATGCGGCCGGAACCGAGCTAGGTATCTCCGCTGTCGGGATCGACACGCAGGGTCACTTCACCCACCAAGCCTATAACTTTTGCCGACTTCGCGCGCATCGCCGCATCTACGCAGTGCGCGGGGACCCAAAGGATGGGCAGACCGTCAAGCGCACCGCGTCGCTGCAGGACGTGAACTTCCGGGGCAAGATCATCAAGTCCGGCGTGAAGCTCTGGCACGTGGGCACCGATACCGCGAAGGATCTGCTACACAGCCGCCTGTCGTTAATATCGCCAGGCCCTGGCTGTGTGCACCTTTCGGACGAATTGTCGGACGACTTCTTCGACCAGCTCACCGCTGAGGCTAGAAAGAAGGTCAAGACCGCGCGCGGCGACGTGTCGCGTTGGGTCAAGATTCGCCCGAGGAACGAGACCCTCGATTGCACGGTGTACGCGATTTTCGCGGCCCACATGCGCGATTTCCATCGCTACACGGCCCGAATGTGGGATCGCCTCGAGGCTGAAGTGCAGCCGAAAACTGCAGATATCTTCGCCACAGCGCCGTCTGGCGAGCAGACCGCGCCGCCTGCTGCTGTGCCACGTGAAACAGTGCAGCCGCCCAAAGCACTGGCCCGGAGGGTTGGGCGAATTGGAAAGATTGGAGGCTAGGCGTGTCAAATTTGGCGATTGCAACCTTGGGTCGACGATTCGATTCCCGGTGTCGGGTTCTAGACGGGCCTTCGGGGATTGTCAGTTACCGACACTCTTCGTTGTTGAGCGTGATGGCCGGATCTGAAACGAAGCGTTGGGTCTGGACCAAGGTTTTCGGAGAGTCCGGCCAGTCGAAGTTTGCACACATCGTTTTGGTGGGGGACGCAGATCCCCGATTCACCGGGGCTTATTTGGAGCCTTCGTCGCCGTATGTTTGCTTCTCCATTTCGTGGGACGACCTGGTGAATACTTTCGGTCCTGTCCGCCCCGGGCGTTTGGGCCGGATCGAACTGACCACGAACCCGCGCTCGGTTCGAGGAGCTCGCGCGAGATACCAATTCTCTCGGAGGCAAGTTCCGATGTCGCATGCGAAAGAAAC
>JANLWJ010000397.1:0-4471 GCA_031364455.1 Actinomycetes bacterium
CAGCTCGACCTCGCCTACCACGACATTCGTCGCGACCGGGGTCTCTTCTACCTAATGGAAAGGCGCGGACTGGTCGACAAGGTGGTGCCGGAGCTGGCCACTTTCGAGGCCAAAGGGCGGCCACCGCAGACGACCCGAGCCCGGCTCCGGGGTGAGTTCATCCGTCGCGCGCAGGAGAAGCGGCGCGACTTCACCGTCGACTGGGTCCACCTCAAGCTCAACGACCAGGCGCAGCGAACGGTGCTCTGCAAGGACCCCTTCAAGGCCTACGACGACCGGGTGGACCGGCTGATCGAGAGCATGTAGGCCGCCGCCAACGGCGGGGCGGAACCAGGACAGGGCTGACGGCGTCTACCCTGGAACGGCTGCACACCGCTCGCGGATGTGCCGGCCACCCGATAAGGCCCTTCCCCGCCAAGGAGCACTGTGTCCCGCCTGTCCCGCCTGTCCCGCCTGTCCCACGTCCGTCGTAGGTCCACTGTCGCCCTGGGCGCATCGCTCGTCCTGGTCGCTACTCTGGCGGCCTGCGGTGACGACGCCGAACCGGCGGCCGACCCGCTCCCGTCGACAAGCTCGACCGACAGTGCATCCCCTTCGGCATCGAGCTCGGAGTCTGACGAGCCAGCCGCAGCCGGTGACCTGCCGACGGTCAAGGGCGAGTTCGGCCAGACACCCACCATCACTGTGCCCGAGAGCGAGCCCCCCAGCGATCTGGTCGTCAAGACGCTGACGCAGGGCAACGGACCCGCTGTCGAAGCCGGGGAGACAATCGTCGTCGACTACGCCGGCGTCCGCTGGGAGGATGGCCTGACCTTCGACTCGTCCTTCGACCGTGGCTCTCCCGCTGGTTTCGGCATCGGTGTGGGTGCGGTCATCCCCGGCTGGGACTCTGGACTGGTCGGCGTCAAGGCCGGCAGTCGCGTTCTCATGGTGTTGCCACCAGAAGAGGCATACGGCGACCAGCCACCGTCGGGAGCGCCGATCCAGGCTGGCGACACGCTGGTCTTCGTTGTCGATGTCCTCGGCTCATACGCCGGCAACGAGGCTGCCAAGGGTGAACCAGCGCCGACCGAGGACGACAGCCTTCCGTCCGTCTCCATCACCCCGAAGGCACCCGAGATAGTGATCCCCGCTGGCGACCCCACAAACCGACTGATCGTCATCCCGGTCGTCGTCGGCGACGGCCCCGAGGTCAAGAAGGGCGACACCGTTGTCGTCCAGTACAAGGGCGTTCTGTGGCGCACCGGCAAGGAGTTCGACTCGTCCTGGAGCCGGGAACAACCGTTCGTCACCACCATCGGCCAGGGAGCTGTGATCCCCGGATGGGACAAGGGGCTCGTCGGGCAGACCGTTGGCAGCCGGGTGATGTTGGTCGTCCCTCCGAAAGACGGCTACGGAGACGCCGGCAGCGGCGAGATCAAGGGCACTGACACCATGGTCTTCGCCGTCGACATTCTCGGCGCGTACTGAGCCGACGTCGTTGACCCACCAACCCCCGACACGTGCAGGGCGTACGGAAGGAAACGCATGACGGACAAGCCCGAGGTCGACTTCCCCGGCGGAGAAGCGCCCGACGCCCTGGTGGTCACCGACGTGACGGTAGGCGACGGTGCAGAAGCCACCCGAGGTGCGAAGGTGCAAGTGCACTACCTCGGGGTCGAGTTCGACTCCGGCGAGGAGTTCGACTCGTCGTGGGGTCGTGGTGAGCCAATCACGTTCCCCCTTGGCAACCTGATCAAGGGCTGGCAGGAGGGAATCCCCGGCATGAAGATCGGCGGGCGTCGTCAGCTGATCTGCCCGCCCGCGCTGGCCTATGGACCAGCCGGTGGTGGCCACCGGCTCTCCGGCAAGACCCTGATCTTCGTGATCGACCTCCTCGGGGTGAAGTGAGCCGATCAGGCTCTTGCTACGAGGGCTCAGGACCTCAGCAGATCGGCGGCGTGGCGACCCGCAGCAGCTGACGCAACAAACGGGGCGGCGTCGGAGTCGATGCCCCGGCCCATGGTCGACAGCCCGACCGGGCTGGTGGTGAGGGCTTCCTCGAGGCCGTCCACCTCGACGGAGACAAGTCGGTGCGGCGGGCTCAGAGTGGCCGCCTGCGTGGCCACCTGCTCGCCGAAGGCACCAGGCAGCGCCGGAACGGCGATATCGGCGGGATGGGCCGCGACTCGACCGTAGGCCGTCAAGGAGTGGTGGGAGACGCCGTGGTGGCGGGCCCGCTCGTCGGCCTCGGAGACCCGCAGCGCGGCGACTGGTTGTCCCCCCAGCGTCGCCGCGGCATTGATCGCCTCTCCGGCCGCGACTCCGGAGAAGCCCCACCGGGTTCCGGTGCCGAGGTTGCCAGGGCCCTGGGCAACGACGGTCACATCGGCCTGCAGCACCAGGTGGGCCGCGAGCAAGCCGTTGTGCACCGTGACCGCCTCAAGGTCGCCACCGAAGGTCTGGCCGACCGTAATCGTTCCGGCGAGCCATCCGGCATCGCGTAGACCCTGCACGGAGCGTGAGAAAGCCAGTGGCAGTGCTCCACCGTCGGTGGCGACGTAGGCGACCGTCGCACCGGGCTGCCGCTCGCGGAGACCGGCAATGATCGCCGGCAGCGCCGAGTGAAGGTCGGCAACGACGACGGGCATGCCCGCGAGGTCGTCAGCATCGCGCAGGAGGTGGTGATGCGGCGAGTCCTGCTCGTCGACGCCGAGAACGGTCATCTGCAGCGGCGTGTATCGGGCCTTGACCAGATGACCGGGACCTTCGGGGTCAACTGGAAGGCGCTGGGGTATCCCGGCGACGAGCGCGTACCCGCCGGTGCCGAGATCAAGGTCGAGTGCTGTCACATTCAGCAGCACGACGTCACCGACCACCGGAGAACCGACCACATCCTCATAGGCCAGGGCACGGAGCGTCGTGACCCCCGGCACCGGGCGCTGCTCAGCCAGGTCATGCTCGAGCTCGACCTCGACCTCGACCTGCAGCTCAATGGCGGTCGCCCACCGCCGACCGACCTCAACGACTCGTCCACTACGCCACCGGATCACGGCGATCACTGTACGCAGCGGGTAGCGTCACCTCGGACAAGACTCGACACCGCGGTGGCACCGACACCGTCCACGCGTGTTGGGCATCCCAGACCTCGGAGAGGACCCATGGCGGTATCGCGCACCGAGCGGCTGCTCAACCTGGTGATCTGCCTGCTCGCAGCTACCCGGTACACAAGTAAGGATCAGATCCGCCAGGCGGTTCCCCAGTACGCAGACTGCGCGACCGATGAAGCCTTTGAGCGAATGTTCGAGCGGGACAAGGACGATCTGCGCGAGATGGGTATCCCGCTTGAGACCGGTTCGAACGAGGTCTATTTCGACGATGAGGTCGGCTACCGGATTCCCAGGGACGCATATGCCCTTCCAGCCGTTTCTTTCGACTCAGAAGAGCTCGCGGTTCTCGGAGTCGCCGCCCGCATGTGGCAGCACGCGACGCTGGCAGGCGCAACGGGGCGAGCGATCCGAAAGCTCGAGTCAGCAGGCGTCGACGTCGATCCCGAAGCGCTCGCCGTGGTCGAGCCGCGCGTAGACGCTGCAGAGCCAGCCTTTGCGGCGCTCTGGGACGCCGTCCAGCAGCGCCGCTGCGTGCGTTTCCACTACTCACGGGGCGGGGCAGTAGCCGCGCCGAGGCGGCTGGAACCCTGGGGGCTCGTCTCGTGGCATGGGCGCTGGTATGTCGTCGGTCATGACGAGGACCGCGGGGACACCCGGGTCTTCCGGCTGTCCCGGATTCAGGGAGATGTCGCGGCCGATGGAAACCCTGGTTCTGTCGTCGTTCCGGACGGCGTTGACATCAATGCGTCGGTACGGATGCTCGCTCAACCGGCGCCGGCAAGAACGGCACGGCTCCAGATTCGCAGTGGTCGTGCGGTTCCCCTGCGGCGTCAGGGAACATTCGTGAGTGAGGATCCCGGGGGATCCGTGCTCGATGTGCCGTTCGAGGACGTCGAGCAGATGGCGTCGGTGGTCAGCGGGTTTGGCCCTGCCGTCAAGGTGTTAGCACCTGAGGACCTGCAGGAGGCGGTCGTGCGTCGTTTGCGCGGCACGCTCGATTCCCTGACGACCTCTAGCGCCGGCGAGGCATCGTGACCACCGGGGGAGCGGTCGCTCAACTGACCCGACTCCTGGCACTCATACCGTGGCTGCTCCAGCGTCCGGGCGTCTCCGTCGCCGACACCGCCGCAGAGTTCGGCATCTCTGAGCAACAGCTACGAGCCGACCTGGGGCTGGTCTTCTTCTGCGGGTTGCCGGGCCACATGCCCGATGACCTGATTGACGTCTCCTTGGAGAACGACCGGATCGTCATCACCAACGCTGACACCATCGCCCGCCCGCTGCGCCTAGCCCCTGATGAGGCCGTCGCGCTCTTGGTTGGGCTCCGCGCGCTTGCCGACCTCCCGGCTCCGACCGGGCCTGACGTGATCGACCGAGTCATT
>JANLWJ010000406.1:0-5558 GCA_031364455.1 Actinomycetes bacterium
CCTGCCGGCCACCTGGCCGGTGACCACCAACGGGCGATAGGGCCTTGGGCAACTGAGACCAGCGCCTCGGGTTCTTGCGACCACGAGGGCGTCGGGGGAGCTGGCGGCAAGGACATCGTCAGTGCGTCTGAGCCTTGCTCAGCGGCGTACTGCCGTCGGAGGTCTTCGAAGTCTGGGAGGTCTGGGTAGTAACAGCCCGTGGCGGCGCTGACTCAGGCGGCCCGAAAGGTGGAACGGTGACCGCACCCGGAACTGCGGTACCGACCAGAGTCCACTGCCGCACGCCGTCCTCGACCGCGTCGCGGACCGTGCGTCCCATCTCGATGACCGGCAGGGCCGCGCGAGCGTGACGTCCGAAGAACTGCGCGTCCGCAGCCACGTCATTGGGCCGCGCCCGGACAACGAGGAAGTGGCATTGCCCGGCCAGCGTCTCGAGCACCGGGGTGATCCCGCTGCCTTCGAGGTCGTCGATCTCAGAGTCGAGCCCGTGCCCTGCCGCGAGCAGCGACAGGCCCGGAAGGTCAGGTACGCGGTGGACGGCCCTGTCCACCGGCAACCGGCCACGGAGGACCTCGGTGAGACCATCGGTTGCCGGCATGCCGAAGAGGTCGGAGACCTGCGACGACTCGTCGGCGACCAGCAGTGTGGTGGAGTGCCCGGCTCTGGCCAGGGCGACGGCGAGGTTGGCCGCAACGACGTCAGCGCCGAATCCGGCGCTCGGCGACGCGATGACCAGCGTTGCCGGTGCATCACCGAGTCCGCTCAGGATTGCGTTGCGCACCTGACCAAAAGCCTCAGCACCCGGCGAGTGTGGTTCGAAGAGCGGGGCAGGGCTGCCGGCTGTGCCGGGCACGTCGGCCAAGACCGCGAGACCAAGCCTGCGCTCGACGATTCGCCAGTCGTAGCACCGGCCGTCGCGTCGCTCCAGAAGCAGGAGGCTCATCAGGCCCAACAAGACTCCGAAGGCGAGCCCGCTGGTCAAAACAAGGCCCGCGTTAGGGCTAGCGGGACGCTTGGGCAGCAGCGAGTCGCTGATCACCTTGCCGGGGTCGATCCGGGTGCCGTCGACGGAGGCCTTCCTGGTGTTCAGGGTCTGTAGCGAGGTCTCGAGTCCGGTCCGTTCGTCCGCGGTGGCCGCAGGGAGCTGCGACTCCAACTCGGCAATCTGTTGGGCGAGGGCTCTGGCCTGCTCCTCGAGCAGGTCCTCGGCCGTCTCGCGCCGGTTGCTCAGGTAGCCATCGGCGTATGCGGCTGCACCGATCTGGGCCGCTTCCGGTGAGCCGGCGGCAAAGCTGATTCGGAGGACGTTGGTGTTTGGCGGGACTTCGACTGAGACATTCTGGACAAGCTGCCCGACGATCTCTGCAGTCTGCAGGTTCACCTTCGCCCTTGAGGAGACTGCCTGCGACAGGACGATCTGTGCCTCGGTATCGAGGTTGACACCGGAGTTGGTCCTGGCGCCGTCGACGGCACTGTCGAACTCGATGCCGATCGGGTTCACCAGCACCGACGAGGTGGCGATGTAGGTCTTGGGCGCCACCAGCAGGAACGCTGCAGCAAGGCCAAGGCCGATCACCGCTCCCAGGGCCACCACCCACCACCGCCGCCGGAAGGCGCCCGCGTACTCACCCAGGGTGGCGCCCCCGTGCTGACCACTGACCTGTTCCACGTTTCTCCCCTTGCCGAGTCGGTACCGGAAGGTTACGGGGGCGACGAGCCGACTCGTACTCAGCCGATGGCGGATTCACCCAGGTGGTCGCTGAAGCGATCACACTGAGTAGTCGCCGAGTAACTGTCAGCACCAGGGCATCGGCCGTTGGTTCCCTTTCTGGGCCCTGGCCTTCCGCCGCGGGCAGCCACGCTCTGTAATGGACCCCAATGCCGGCGCCAGGTGTGTCCGGTGGCTGGAGCAGCAGATCTACCTGGGGGTAGCACGGTGATCGGTCGGGGACACTGGGTGGCAGCGACGGTAGCTGCCCTCACATTGGTCGGGGGCCTCGTTGGTCCTGTCGGCGTCGCGGGGGCGGCCCCGGCCGACGAGCAGCTGGCGAGCACGAACCCTCAGAACGACACTCCGCGGGTATTGGACGGCCGCGTGCAGGCCATCCAACGCATCGGCGACACCGTGGTGGTGGGTGGGACCTTCACCCAGGTGCAGGAGGCAGCGCCGAACTCTCCGGTGCTTCTGCGCAGCGGGCTCTTTGCCTTCGACGCCAACACCGGTGCAGTGAGCAACGCCTTCAACCCCCAGCTCGCGGCAAAGTCTGGCTCGGTTCCCGGCGTCGACACGTTGGCAGTCGCCCCGGGAGGGCAGGCGGTCTACGTCGGCGGTGACTACCGCACTATCAACGGGGGTGGTCCGGCCCGACTTCAGGCGGTCAAGCTCTCCGACGGATCCAAGCTCACCAGCTTCGCAAACCCGGTGTTCAACAGCAGGGTCTACGACCTCAAGGTGGTTGCGGACCGGCTCTACGTTGCGGGGTCCTTCACGACAGCCGGAGGTATCGAGCGAAAGGGCCTAGCGACGCTCGACGCCGCAACAGGTGCCCTGACGACGTCGGTCAACCTGCCCTTTACCGGTACCGCCGGTGGCGTCGGTGTGACCACTGTGCGCAAGATCGAGCTCACGCCAGCCGGTGACCGATTGGTCGCCATCGGCAACTTCAATGCCGTTGGTGGGACCGCTCGGATGCAGATCGCCATGCTCAACACTTCAGGCGCAGCTGCGACCCTCGACGGTTGGAACACGACCCGTTTCGGTGGGCTCGACTGCAGCGCTTACTTCGACACCTACATGCGCGACCTCGACGTCTCTCCGGACGGTTCGTTCTTCGTCGTGGTCACCACAGGTGGCTGGGGTGGCGACAACACAAGGCTTTGCGACAGCGCCACCCGGTGGGAGACATACGGCTCTGGGCCGCAAGCGCCGACCTGGGTCAACTACACCGGCGGCGACACCTTCTGGGCGGTCGAGGTCACCGGCCCTGTCGCCTATGTGGGAGGTCACTTCCGGTGGATGAACAACCTGCTCACCGCCGATGGTAGGTCTGCCGGTCCTGGGGCGATCGGCCGCGAGGGTCTGGCGGCGCTCGACACCCGAAACGGTCTGCCCTTCTCGTGGAACCCGACGCGCACCCGCGGTGTTGGCGTCTTCGACTTCCACGTGACGCAGAGCGATCTGTGGGCTGGGTCCGATACTGCAGTCTGGGCCGGCGAACGACGTGACCGGTTGGCCGCGTTCCCATGGTCAGGCGGGTTGGCTCTGCCGAGCGACAAGCTCGGTTCGCTTCCCGGTGACGTCGTCCAACTCGACGCCGACACCGTCACCGGCGCTGATGCAACGTCCCGTTACCTCACCGGTGCGGGTAGCCCCGCGACCGTTGCTCTGGGAACGGCCGGAATCGACTGGTCGAAACTGCGCGGCGCGTTCATGGTGAACAACACCCTGTACACCGGTTGGAGCGACGGCACTCTCAGGCAGCAGTCCTTCGACGGAAACACCTTCGGTGCGCTGACCACAGTTCCGTTGAGCGGCAATCCCTTCGGAGGTGAGCTGTCCGGCACCGCCGGGCGCATCACAAGCATGTTCTACGACAGTCGTACCGGCCGTCTCTACTACACCCGCGCCAATACCACCAAGCCGAATGGAGCGGGCAACAACGACGGCGGTCTGGTGTACCGCTACTTCACGCCGGAGTCCGGCGCCGTCGGCGCCGAGCGCTTCGACGGACTGAAAGCCGCTTCGCGGTCCGCCATCGACGCGGGCAACCTTCGCGGGTCCTTCCTTGTTGGTGACGTTCTGTACTACGTCACGTCAGCCGGTGCCATGCGCAGCGTGCCCTTCTCAGTTGCAGGAGCATTCGGCACCTCCCAGGCGTACAACAGCCAGATCAACTGGGCAGCCAAGGGCCTGTTCCTGTCGACGCAGCCATCGATCCAGGCTCCGAACGCAGCACCCACAGCAGCCTTTGCCCAGACGTGTGTCGGGCTCTCATGCTCGTTCGACGCATCGACCTCCACAGACAGCGATGGGAGCGTTGCCTCCTACTCGTGGAACTTCGGCGACGGGTCTCCGGCTGAGGCAGGTGCCACCCCGAACCATGTGTTCCCGGCCGGTGGTAGCTACCCAGTTACGCTGACCGTGACCGACAATGACGGAGCGCCGGACGACATCACGACCAACGTCGTCGTCGCGCCCATCACGAGCAGCGTTGCCTTCCGAGACGCCACTAGGTACGAGGGCAAGCAGCTGCGGGTGCACGAGTGGCAGCTTCCCGGATCGATCCAGGACGGTGACACGATCGTGATGGCGGTCTCGGGCCACCGGGCAGCCGACCCCGGCGCGATCCTTGACACCGACCAGGTACCCCTCGCGGGCTGGAGCGAAGTTGCGGACGTATCGGACACCGACAACCCGACGGTGATCTACACCAAGACGGCGACGGCCGCAGATGCCGGACGCACGGTATCGGTGGAGTGGCGCGACGGCGCTGGAGCCACCATCTCGGTGCGCGCCATGGTCAGCATGGGTGTCTACTCAGGAGTTGCTTCGGTGTCTCCGGTGCAGTCAGGGATCGAGGGCTCAACGAGCAACGTGTTCGCGCACACCGCTCCCGACGTCACCGTCCCCGGTGACGGTGACTGGGTGGTGTCGTACTGGTCGGACCTGTCGGGATCGACGACGTCGTGGGATCCACCAGCCGGGGAGGTGGAGCGGGTGGACGGTACCTCGTTCGTCGACCCGGCAACACCGACCACCGTCCGGGTGTCTGGGTTGCTGACCGACGACGGTTCGCCGACAGTTGCAGGAGTGCGATCGGGGCTGACCGCGACGGCCACCGGCAAGTCAACGTCGGCAACGATGGCGTCGATCGTTCTGCAGTCGCAGTAGGGGTCGGCCATGACCCTCGTCTACCACGTCGAGACGCACCGAAACCCTCGTCAGATCGAGAGCCTGGTGCGGACCATCGTTCGCGGTGCGCCTGATGCGCTCGTCGTCGTCGACCACGACAGGTCATTCGAGTCGCCAGATCCAAGGGTTCTCGCCCGGCTCGGGGCCGAGCTCCGGCTCTCCGACGGCGGCTACGGCGACATGACGCACGTCGACAGATGGATGTCCACGGCTCGATGGCTGGAGAGCGAAGGCATCGACTTCAGCTACCTGACCAACCTCACCGGGCAGGACTACCCCATCCGTCCGATGGCGCAGATCCACGCCGACCTCGAGGAGTCCCAGACCGACGCGTTCATCCAGACCTTCGCGGTGCTCGACCCGGCCGAGACCAAGTGGGGGGTGGCGCGCGGCCGGACGCGCTATGAGTTCCGGCATCACCACGTTGGTCGGCTCCACCCTTGGCAGCAATGGGCGTTGCGCCCGGTGCAGGCCGTGAACTCAGTCCAGCCGTGGGTGCGGATCACCACCTCGACCGGGCTGGCCCTGGGTAGCCGAGAGCCGGCGCCGTGGGGTGACGATGTCGTCCTGCGTGGTGGTTCCTTCTTCTGCACGCTTTCTAGGACGGCCGTGGCCGTCGTCCTGCGATTCGCCGACAACCGGCCCG
>JANLWJ010000409.1:0-4125 GCA_031364455.1 Actinomycetes bacterium
CCACGTGCGTGTCCTTGTCACTTCTTGGTCACCCTCACTCCTGCATCGTCTGCCAACACGTGCGTACCCAAACTCATGCGAGCGAAGCAGTTGTGGCCAGCGCATGAACGGGCTGCAAACCCCATGCGTCGATTGGGTCGCAGGGGTGGACGGCCGGTCAGCCGACCGTCGCAGAGATGCTGGTTGCCTGGCCGTTGGCGAACCCCTTCTTCTTGGCCGTCACCTGACATGAGAGCTGGTCACCCTTGAAGGTGCGCGGAATCAGGAGGAGCTGCGAGGTGCCGCCGTTGACCTGCTGGCCGTTGCGAAGCCACTGGAATCGGTAGCTACCCGCCTTCGGCGACCACGTTCCTGGCCCACAGCTGACGACCTCACCCTTGACGACAGTCCCGATGATCTTCGGCTGCTTCACATTCACCAGAGGGTCGCCGAGCAGAACAGTGACTGAGTCGCTCGTCGACTTAGCGGTCAATGCGTCGATCGACGTTGCTGTCGCCTTGCACGTAAGCTCGGCCAGGTAGTCGGCTGCAGTGGTCTTGTACGACGCCGACGTCGCAGTGGTGATCGGAGTCGCATTCCGAGCCCACGCATACGCCATGGTGTCTGCACCGTCGAAGGACGCGTCACAGGTCAGGGTCTGTCCCGTCTTCGGCGAGCCACTGATCGTGGCGGGGGAGGTCACCGTCGGGGTCACCAGCGGTCGAGGGAAGACCTGGGTCCACGTTCCCGCGTCCACGTCCACAGCGATCGTGGCCGACGAGAATCGGCTGCTCTCGATCGCCTGGCCCACACCGCTGGTCAGAATGCGTAGCTGGTAGAGGTTCTGCCACTCGGCAGTGGTGTTGGTGTTGGGGAAGATCGCGGGGTACCCGTCGTCGGGGTCCATCCAGGCTCCGAAGGGAGCGGCCACAACCGCGGTCGTGGTGTCGGACAGGTCACCGGGCAGGCTCGGAGTCGGCGAATACTTCAAGGGAGCAGCCAGCAGCAGCGATGACCAGTCGCCCGGCGCAACACCTTCTGCCGGGGTCGCCGCGTAGAGAGAGGCCAGTGTGTCGCCAGCCCGGCCAGCATCAGTGTCGGCAACCGCGTAGGCGGGTCCTTCGGCGATCGGTCCAGTGGTGATCTGCTGCCCAGACGCGTCGTAGAAGCTGATCGTGCCCTGGGTGGCGCCGTTCGCGTCAGGGTCGAACGGAGACGTTGTTGTGGCGCTGGCCACGGCCCCTCCGACCAAACCGGCTGACGCCAACAGGACGGTCGTGACCAGGACCCCCACGGTCACTCTTGTGCGCCGCTTCACTGCGTTGACTGCATTGACTGCATTCACTGTGTCGCCTGTGTCCCCTCGGAACGATGCTTGTGGTCGCGCTGCACTTTCCACGCGCCGAGCGAAGGGCGGACACCTCACCGGTTCACGAGCAACGAACGCGGCGTGAACAAGATGTGAACCCAACGGTCAGCAGCAGCACAACCGTGACATCTCAGACGCCGACCAGCTGCTCCCGCTGGTCCACTGGACCGGCGGCTAGACGTTGACTGCGTCGACGTCGCCACCAGATGGCGGCCACCAACGCCACCATGACGAGGATGGCGATCCATACCCACGGAATCGCCCAGAACGTCGTGGTTGCAGTCACGTTCGGATACGTGATCGGGTTCTCGCCGATCGAGTCCTGCGGCGTCAACTCAAGCTGGGCACGCATCCAGACCTGGGGCCAGACCCCCTCGAACGTGGCGGTGACCGGCACGCTGTTGCCCGGTAGTAGAACCTGCAGATCGGGGGGCACTACCTCGGCGCTCGTGACCAGCCCAACCGCGCGAACGACCTGCGATGCCGTCAAGTTGATGTTGCCGTTGTTCTGCACCTCGTACGTCACGGTCACCGAACCAGGGGCGAGGGGGTTCCATGACTGCTGGTAGGACGCCGACAGGTTCTTGACCTTCAACGACGGGTTCGCCTCGCCCGAGACGCGGGCAAAGACGCGCGAGACCACTCGCTGCTCGAGTCTGACCTGAGCACCGCCATCGGTGTCGGCTGTCGTCAGCACCGCAACAACACCTGCCGAGTGGTCGCCGGGAAACGCGTTCTGAGGCACCTGGACGACCAGCTGCGCCACGACCGTCCCGGGGTTGTTGCCCGTACGAGGCGGCACGACGATGTCTTGGCCGACGCCCTTCAGATCGACCCATGAACCGAGATCCTGCGCCTTCTCATCGGTGCCGAGCAGGCCGAATCCGCCGTCCTCGGTGTTGAAGGCATCGGTCGCGTAGACCGAGAGTGGAAGTGGCTGTCGTGAGTAGTTCACGAACGCCACTCGGTCGGTCAGCCGGGCCCCGGGGGTCAGGCCCCACGAGAAGCTCGGGCGCCCGTCGGGGCCCCGCTGGCCGGCTGGCTGGACGCCGAACGTCGTCTCGGCGCTGTCTGACCCCTCGGCCGCAGGGACAGCTCCCGCAGCCTGCGTGGCCGGGGTGATCAGTGCGAGAAGCAGTCCGACGGTGAGGACAAGGCGACGTGGGGACACGGACGCCACCCAAACGATAACGAGCGTCCAGAGTGTGGATACGGCATGAACGCGAGGGAAACCCACTACGTCCATTCGTCAGTCCCTCGTCACGAGGTTGAGGGGAAGCGGCCGGGGATCGTCGGAAAGGGTGCGATACTGGCGCTGAATCCTTTTGGTCGAGGGTTCAAGCCGAGAGGCAAAAGCGGGGCAGGTGGCGCAAGCCACCTGCCCCGCCTTCTTGCGCATGTGCCCCGAGCTGTCATGGAGCGCTGCGCTACCAAGCGTGTTACCCGACGGTGATCGTCACTGTCGCGGTGTAGTCGCCAGCGGTGGTCGACGTCGGTGCCACGAGAGTGAGCGCACCGTCGATGTACACCGATCCAGCACCGTTGACCGCGGAGGCGAACTTGTGCGGTCCGCCCTTGACCGAAGGAACGTTGCTCGTCACAACCGGCTTGGTGGCTGCGTTGAGCGCGTTCCCGGCGATGTATGCCGGGGTCACGGACGTGAACGACAGGCCGGATCCGTCGATGACGGCAGCGCCGGCACCGGTGAAGTCGGTCGTCGTCACGTACGCGTTCCAAGGCAGGTCACCGGCACGGGTGTCGGTGATCGTGAGCTTGTCACCAGCGGCTGGGAAGTTCTCGCTGGCCCGGAACTGGGTGCCACCACCGTTCAGCACCATCGTGCCGAGGTTGAACGGGTTGTTCGGCGTGTACGGCGTTGTGATGCTCAGGCCACCGGCCGGGACAGTCACCTTGACCGTCTGCGGGTCGATACAGGTGGTGCAGGCTGGTGCGTCGTAGTTTGCCGAGACTGCAGCCGATGTCGAGCCGTTGTAGATCAAGGCATCGGCTGGGATGAACTGCGCGGTCAAGCTGTGTGCTCCAGGAGCCAGGGTGTTGACCTGGACCGAAACACCAGAGGCGGTCATCTGCCCCTGGCCGATCTGCAGCGCACCGTCGAAGAACTTCACCGAGCCTGTGCCGGCGCCGAGCGCGTTGTTGTTGCTGGAACGCTGGACCGTTGCGCTGAGAGTGACGTTCTCGTATGCCGGGCCGCTGATCGGGTTGACCGACAGCGTCGTGGCGGTGCTCGCCGCAGCCGCCTGGTTGCTCTGGAAGGTGAGCGTCCCCTGCGAACCGGCGAACTGAGTCGGTGCGTTGGAGCTGTACACCGCCTTCAGCGAGCGACTCCCGACTCCGAGCGTCACGTTGCTGATGGAGGCTGAGCCACCGCTGAGGTTGGCAGAGCCGAGCGACGTCGCACCATCGAAGAACTCCACAGAGCCGGTTGGTGTACCGGCTGCCGAGGTGACGTTGGCGCTGAGCGTCAACGGCGTTCCGGCATCCTGCGGGCTCGCCGGGTTCGAGGTCAGCACCGTGGTCGTCGCCTCAGCAACGACCTCGGGGAAGACCTGCTGCCACTGGCTGCCGACGATCTTGACCGTTGCTGACGAGTAGCGCGCGGTGTCCAGCGACTGCCCGGGTCCAGAGGTGTAGAGCCTCAACTGGTAGAGGTTCTGCCAGGCAGGGTCACTGTTGGTGTTGGGAAGCTGGCCTGGCATACCGTCCGTCGGGTCCATCCAAAAGCCGAACGCTCCCTTGCCAAGAGCCTGCGGCAG
>JANLWJ010000498.1:0-4115 GCA_031364455.1 Actinomycetes bacterium
CCCACTGGTGAAAGCGCGTCCCGCGATGGGCCGCGGCCGCCGGCGGCTTCGGCAGTGGACGACGGAGCCGTCGGGCAGCAGCTTCCGGTTCGCGGAGCAGAGCCACCGCCCACGACGCCGACAACGATGACGGCAGGTCGACCACCTGGACGTTTTGACGTTCCGCCTCGGCGATGAGCACGGCGATGTCCGCATCCCAGGCGGCGACCCGGTCGCGATCGACATCGTCGAGATCGGCCCCGTCCGAATCTGGTGGCGACCTGAGTGCGGCGAGCACCTGCGACGCCGCGGCTTCGCGGGCGGCTGCGCGCTCGGGATCTCCGACTGGAGGCCAGCTAACCGCCACGGACTGGGCCAGCGCAGGGTTGGTGGTCTCGGTAACCGCCGACTCCCAGTGAAGAACCGTTCCGCCGCCGGCTTCGCAGTGATCAGCGAGGGCTTGAAGATAGGGGCTGACATCGCGGGGCGCCGCCTGTGTCGGCCCCCATCGGTGCCCGGTGACCACCAGCCGCTCCGCGGCCCTCGTCAACGCCACGTAGGCCAGCCGTCGGTCCTCTGCTCGCTCACGCTCGGCCACCTCTGTCTTGAAAGCTGCGACGCCCTTGTTCCCTGTCCAGCTGGTCACGACGGGGAAGTCGGCCGCGTCGCCACGCAGGGCGTAGGGCAGCAGAGCAGGCGAGGTTAGTGGGGTTGATCGAGACTGGCCGCTCGGGAAGACACCATCGGAGACCTGCGGGACGTAGACGCTGTGCCACTCGAGGCCCTTCGCCTTGTGCACGGTGAGGAGCGCAACGCCATCGACCCCACTCGGTGCCGACACCGCGAGCGAAGACCCGTAGCGCTTGGCCAGCGCCAGGTAGGACAGGAAGGCTCCGATCCCCGAACCTCCTCCTGACGCGGTGAAGCTGCGCGCCTGCTCCAGCAGCGCATCGAGGTGGTAGCTGGCCGAACCGTGTGTGGCCAGCTCGATGTCGAGCCCGGTGGCCGAGACGACACGTGCGATCGCGACATCAGGAGGCTGATGAAGGACCACCCGAAGCCGGCGAAGCTCTTCTGCGAGGTCAGCGAAGCGCTCTCGAGCAGCGGTTGAGTACGGACCTGTCCCGGGGTCCTCCAACGCCTCGACCAGCGAAACCGTCTCAGCGGGGTCGATTCCGGCCACGGCTTCGCGGAGCTGGCCGGCCACGGTCTCGTCACGTTGTTGCTCTGCGCCGCCGCCTGCGCCCTTCGATGACGTGGCAAGCAGGCGGGCGCGCGCACCCAGCTGCGCCAGGTCAGCTGCGCCGATGCGCCAGCGCGGACCGCTCAACAACCGGACCAAGCTCGGGTTTGCAGTGGGGTCGTAGAGAACTTCGAGGGTGGAGACCACCTCTACGACTTCCGGCAGCTCGAGTAGACCACCGAGACCAACGACATCGACGGGGATCCCCCGGTCGGTGAGGCCCGAGATGATCTCGGGGAAGACTTTCGACTCGCGGCACAGGAGTGCAATGTCGCAGGGTTGGCGCCCTTCGGCTACCTCAGCTGCCACGGCGTCACAGACGACGTCGATCTCTTCAGCAGCTGTCCGATAGAGCCCGATCACGAGATCGCCACTGTCGGCTCTCGCCTCTTGCGGGCGAAGCTCGGCGACCTCGGGGAACTGCCGACGCAGTGGCTCGGCAATGGTGTTTGCCGCCGAGAGGATGACGCCACCTGAGCGATTGTTTTGGCCCAGGGCGAAGATCGGCGCCGGATCTGGGTCACCGAAGTCACGGTCGAACGTCAAGATGTTGCGGACCGAGGCTCCGCGCCATCCGTAGATCGCCTGGAAGGGGTCTCCGACCGCCATCACCGGGTGGCCAGCACCGAAGAGAGCGACCAAGAGACGCTGCTGCGCCATCGAGGTGTCTTGGTACTCGTCGAGAAGCACCGTCGCGAAGCGCTCACGCTCACCGCCAGCTACCTCAGCCACCGACTCGGCCAACAGGGCTGCAGCGGCCATCTGGTCGCCGAAGTCGACCCGCTCACGCTTCGCCTTCGCACGACGGAACTCTCGGACCAGCGGGGCCAGCTCGAGTCGGCCCCGCGCAGTTGCGCGTGCCTTGGCCGGGTCGGCGGTGAGCTTGCCGTTCTGCTCTTCGAGAGCGTCGAACTCTGCAATCAGGGCCTTGTCGTGTGCCATCAAGGTTGGCAGGTCGACCAGGTGCTCGTTCAGCTCACCGTCGAGGGTCAGGACCCGCTCAGTGAGTGCATTCAGTCGAAGGCCGAGCGCCGGGAAAGGCCCGGCGGCCCGGCGAACAACGGACTCGGCCAGCTGGACGCGTTGGGCGTCGGTCAACAGCTGGGCGGCCGGCTCGTATCCAGCCCATAACCCGTACTCGCGGAGCAGCGCGGCGGCATAGGAGTGGTAGGTGCTGACGGTCGGCTCGCCGTCGACCGACGGTGCGTCCGGGCCTTCGAGCAGTCGGAGCGCCTTGCGCACCCGGGCACTGAGCTCGGCGGCTGCCTTGTTGGTGAAGGTCAGCCCCAGGACCTGGTCGGGAGTGACCGCGCCGTGCGAGACCAGCCAGACCACCCTGGCGCTCATCAGCGCGGTCTTGCCTGATCCTGCGCCTGCGATGACGACAGCTGGTGCGTGCGGTGCCGCAATGGCGTCCAGCTGCTCGTCGGTGAACGGGATCTTGAAGAGGTCGCAGATCCCCTGCCGTGTCAGGCCGTCGGTCTCCACGCTCACGTGATCACCTCGCGCCCGGCCGGTTGTGCCGGACAGGTGATGGTGAACGGGCAGTAGGTGCAGGCCGGGCCCGGCGTCGCCGGGTACTCGCCTGACCTGATGGTGGCCACCGCATGGGCGAGCGCTTCGTCGAGTGCCCGGTCTGCCTCCTCGGTGGCGTCCTGTCGCTGCACCTTCGGCCCAGGGTCACGAGTGCCGGCGGGAATCCGCAGCTGAACCAGCTCGGCTGCACCGACCGACTCAGCGACCCCGTCTGCACCGGACACGAGACGTCGGTATGTCGCCAGCTGCAGGTTCGTGGCGACCTCACGTCGCGAGGGCGCGTTGGCCATTGTCTTGAGGTCGACGACCACGAGGCGGCCGTCATCGTCCTGCTCGAGCCGGTCGAGCCGGCCGCTGAGCCGCAGCTCGCTGCCGGCGATGCTGAACGTCGCGGTGAACTGCTCCTCGGTAGCGACGACGATGCGGTTGCGCGACTCGTGGTGCCAGCGAAGAAACCGATCGATCGCCGCAACCGCCTGGGCATGCTCTTGCGCCGACTCCCATGCCGCCGGGTACTGAAGCTGGCCCCACACGTCGTCGAGGGCGGTCGTCAGGGCATCAAGCTCGGCCGGCAGCTGACCCCGCGCCACCGCATCGGCCAAGGCGTGAACGACTCCGCCGAACCCGGCCGCTGTGCCCCGTCCGCTCTCGGCATGGACCCGTCGACTGAGGTACCACTGGAGCGGGCAGTTGACCAGCGCCTCGACCTGGGAGCCGGACAGGAAGAGTCCGCCATCGATGTCCGGTGACGAGTCGTCGCGGTCTGCGTCCGACGAGGGCCGCCGCCCCCACCACTGCTGCGGGTGTGCCTTGGGGGCTATCGGCGATTCAGGGGTACCGGCAGCGGCCAATGTTGCCAACCGGCTGGCTGCGGCCGCGCGAAGCGGGGGCGGCACCAGAGGGTCTCCGGCGGTGGCCCTCAGGTCAGCGATGACGCCGCCGAGAGTCAAAGGGTGCCGAACACCGCCTCGGTCGTGATGCGGTTCGACCTCGAGGTCGGCGAGGAACGGTGACGGCCGCAGACCCTCGTCAGCAGGAGCCTCCACTGCTGTGCAGACCAGACGCCTTCGCGCCCGGGTGACCGCGACGTAGAAGAGTCGACGCTCTTCGCGTCTGGCCTCTGCGATGGTCATCGGTTCGCGGACGCCGTCTGGACCGAGGAGGTCGGGCTCGAGCAGAGAGCCCCGACGGCGCAGGTCTGGCCAGACGTCAGCCTGCACGCCAGCAACCACGACGACGTCCCACTCCAGGCCCTTGCTTCGGTGAGCCGTCATCACCCGGACGCCATGTCCACCGACCCCGGCGTCGGCCAACGGGGCCGCCGGGATCTCCTGTGCGTCGACTTCAGCGATGAAAG
>JANLWJ010000060.1:0-10154 GCA_031364455.1 Actinomycetes bacterium
CCGATCCGCCCCTCACCGCCGCCGCCGGCCCCTGTGATCTAAGGGTTTCCGCCATGCAGGAGGCCGCGGAGGCCGCGGAGGCCGTCAAAGTGACCGAAGGGCTTCGATCACCAGAGGGGGCGCGCGGGGCGGACGCGCGGGCGGACGCGGAGTGCGGTGCGGTGACGCCGAGGGGCAAACGTCAGCTGATAGCGGCACAGAGGTCGGTGATGCTTCCGCTGAATACCTTGCTGTAGTCGACGGCGTCGAGGTTGCCGATCCTCCCGGAGTACTGCCAGGCGCCAGGGGGGAACGGGAGGAACTCCGCCTGGGCATCTGTGCCGATCAAGACCCAGTTACCGGTGCCCTTGGTGCTGCCCTTCTTGCTGAGCGTCGGGCCCGAGGCATTGACGGTGATCGAGTGGTCGTTCTCCTCGTTGACGAGGTTCACCGAGCCCTTGCCGGTGACGAACATCTGCAGCACAGTGCCGTCAGCGCTCTTCCACTCGCGCATTGTCTGCTGGGTGTTGAAGGTCACGGTGATGGGGAAGTCACACGCACCGGTGAAGCCGGGGAACGTCTCCTGGAACGGCACCGGTGTGGTGACCGGCGGCGCCGCCGCTGCGACTGAACCAACAGCCAAGCCGGCGCAGGCAGCGAGCGCGCCCACCGACCACAGAAGCCTTCCCATGCATCCCCCTCGAACAACCTCGTGCGTCCATGAGAGGGGCGAATCGTGATGGCGTCAATACGGTCTAGACAGTTCGTACTCCGTCTGGGGCATCACAGAAGCGGCACACGTCGCTAACCGGACATACCGCTGACGCCGCCAAGGCGCCGGAGCGTTCCTGCCGGTGCGTGGCCGACCTCAGCTCGAGCGGCGCTCGCGAGCATTCTCGACGCCCATCTTCACCAAGATGATCGGCAACAGCAAAGTGGCCAGCATCGTCGTCAGCCACACGATCAAGGTGGCCAGCAACCAGGTGTCGACGCCGGTGATGGTGAGTCCGTCGCTGACGAGGTCGGCGACCAGCAGAGCCACATATGTGGAGATCAACCCGGTGGCGCCGAGCAGCGCTGGCGCATTCCTCGCCGTGAGCTTGGCGAAGAAGGGTGCCAGCACCGACTGCAGCACGGCAAAGATGACGACCACCGTGATGAATGACGCCGCATCGATGCTCATGCCGTCGAGGGTGACCTTGGCCACCATCAGCCCGATCGCCGAGGAGGCCAAGAAGATTGCTGCGCGCACCAAGAAACGAATCATGGGGACAGGCTAGGGGCTGGGGGGGCGCAAAGCCCGGCAAGAACGGACCCTAGGGGGTCTCACGTGGCCCCTAGGTTCCGAACACGGCTGGCAGCGAAGCCGACAACGGCGAGAGCCTCCGCCCGAGCGCCACCTCCGCCTCCACAGCCAACGTGACTGCCATCTACCCACAACAAAGGCCAAGCCCGTCGCGCGCATCGCCCGCAGACGCGAACCTGCCGCCATGTCAGATCCCCGCACCTCCTCCATCATGCGTCGGCGACACGGCGTGATCAGTCGCGCGCAAGCGCTCGGCTCGGGGTTGACCTGCCACCAGGTGCGCCACCTCGTACGCAGCGGAAAGTGGACTCGCGTTCTTCCCGGGGTCTACCTAGCGGCCGGCGCCGCCTCTCCTGCCGATCACCGTTGCCATCCCCCCTCACCGCCGGCTCTGCCTCCAGACGAACTCCGTCCGCGTACTCCGACTTGACGTACCCAAGACGGACCGCGTCGTGGTGAACGGCCTCCCCACCACTACCCGCCTGCGCACGGCGGTGGATGTCGCGCACCTCATGCCGCCCATCCAGGCGCAGCCAATCCTCGACCGGATGCTTGTGCTCGACGCCGTTCGGCTCGACGCGTTGACCGCAGCGGTTGCAGCGTCACGCCGAGCCGGTTCGGCTCAGGCCAGAGCCCTGATGCGCAGTGCAGCCGACCTCGCAGCCGCCGAGTCCGAGCGGTACGCCCGCAGGATTCTCCGCGAGGCAGGGATCACCGGCTGGACGCCGAACCACTCCGTCACCGTTCGCGGCGGGCGCACCATCAAGATCGATCTCGCTTTGAAGCAGCTCAAGATCGCGGTCGAGGTCAAGGGATGGCTCTTCCATAGCAAGACCGACCGCGCAAGGGGTGACGATGACCGCATCACTGACCTTCAGCTTGCCGGCTGGTTCGTGATCCCGATCGGGTGGCTCGAACTGATGTCCGACCCTGAGGGGGTAGTCGCCAAGGTGGTGGCTGCCATCGAGGCCCGCAGCGCGCACGCAGCGTGACGTCATCGAGCCGGCAAAGCGGCAGCCGCGCAGGCTGCGTGACGCGGTAGGTCGCCAGCCGCCCTACTGCAGGCGCGCCATGAACGGGTCGTCGGAGTACGCGTGGCCAACGACCACCGTCTTTGCACCTTGGACTAACACTCCCTGGCCGTAGTCAGCGGCTGAACCCGGGACGACGTCATACTCGCCGACAACAACCGAGGTCCCTGCGCCGCTCAGCCGCGCGACCACCGTTTGCGTCAGGCTGGGGCGCAACCCCGAGAATGCTGCCTGACCGTTCCACAGATCGGCGGCGATCATCGTGCACTGGCAGTTGACGCTCAACATTCCCAAGTCCCCGTAGCTGCGGTCGAACCGTCCTGCATACGTCAGGCGTACCACGCCGTAGTGCGAGCCCCACCGACCGAGGGCGACCGAGACACCGCCGGACGCCGGTTCGATGTCGAGCGCCAGGCTCCCGGCCCTCGGCGCAAGCCGCAGCGTGATGAGCCCGTCGCCGGAGAACGACGCGTCGTCGCGTCCGGCGTCGGTGAGCCGGTGGACCAATGCCGCCGGCTCGCGGGACGACGATGGTGAGTAGATGTCGGTACCGACCAGGACGCGGTTCTGGCCATCGGTGGCCAGCGCGTCAATCCAGTCGACCTTGCCGTCGTTGATGGTTCGCACTCCGTCACCGGAGAAGTTCGCGTCCAACGAGCCGTTGGGACGCAGCCGGTAGACCACCACGTCAGATGACGTCCCGTTGCCCGTCATCGCTGCGACAACGACACGCCCACGACGGTCCACCGCAACCTGTGGCGCGTTGTAGCCGAGCGCGGTGCGCACCCGCAGCTCTTTGAGCCCGTCACCGGCGAACGTAGTGTTGCGCGCACCGGTCGGCGTCCACTGGTAGACCGCGACTCGGCGTTCGAACGCGGCAACAGCGGTGATGACTCCCCCAGAGTCGACGGCGAGCTGGGCGCCGCGTGCAGCACCACCGAGGCCGGCCCGTACCACCACCCCGTCACCGGAGAAGTCCGCATCCAGGATGCCGCCGGACGACGACACCGCGACGAAGACCTCGCTGTCGCGGCCGGCGATCGTCGTACCGGCTGCAACGATCGCGCCGTCGTGGGGTGTCACAGCGGTGAAGGTCGAGTCGCGCAGCCCCGTGACGCGCAGGACACCCTCCTCCGCAAAAGTGGGGTCAAGGCTCCAGTCGGCGGCAGACGCCGTCCCCGCGATCAACGTCAGCACGACGAACGTCAGTGCGGCGAGCGCGGTGGAAGTTACGGTGATGGCGCGGTGCATGGAATCCTCCGAGGTCGGTGGACGCAACGCTAGCGGGCTGCGCATCCGCCCCCCGCACGACAGACTGGAGCGGTGCCGTGGGACATCGTCATCGCTGTCGTTGGGGGTCTGCTCCTGCTCTGGGTCGCCCTCATTCTTGTCCTCTGGGTGACCAAGCCGGACGACGCATCCATCACCGACGCACTGCGACTGCTCCCCGACGTTGTGCGTCTCGTGTCACGGCTGGCGAGAGCGCCGGAGATTCCGCGCCGCGTACGAGTCGCACTGTTCGTGCTGCTGGCCTACCTCGTGTCACCCATCGACATCGTTCCCGACATCATCCCGGTCCTGGGGTACGCCGACGACGCGGTCATCGTCGCGCTCACGCTTCGCTGGGTCGCTCGCCATGCCGGGGCAGACGCTCTGGAGCGCCACTGGCCAGGCACGCCCGAGGGCCTGGACGCCGTTCGTCGTCTGACACGTATCCAGGCCAGGGGGAACGACACATGACCGAACGGCGTCCAACGACCATGACCATCCGCCGCGTAGTCGCAGTCGCCGTCTTCGGGCTGGCAGCGCTCTCCGGGTGTGGCACGGGCGAGCCCGACCTGGTCGCGACGATCACCGGCATCGTCGAACAAGGCCCAACCTGCCCGGTTGAGACGCTCGACTCCCCGTGCCCGCCGGCCCCCGCCGTTGGCGCCCGCGTCGAGGTGCTGCAGGAGGGCAAGGTCGTGGCGTCAACGACGACCGACGCCGACGGCCGCTTCGAGCTCGCCGCCCCCGCTGGAACCGTCGAGGTGCGGGCGGAGTCTGCGGAGGGGCTGCCGTCGCAGGACGTCGAAACCTTCACCCTGGACGCCGGCGACGACGTCGAGGCACAGTTCCTGCTCGACACCGGGATCCGCTAGACATCACCGGGTCGACCACCGGACCAAGGCCCCTACCGGACGCCGGTCGCTACGCGCACGCTGGCGATATGACCGCGACGCACCAGGCGAATCCCGTCGCCCACCACGCCCCTGTCCTGATCAGTCCAGGAATGGCCTTCACCGAAGAGCCGGACCAGACCGGCTTGTCCGCCGTTACCCATCGCGGCCCAGCTCCGTGGCTGCGCCTCTCCCTCGCCACCGCGGTACTCGGCACGATCGGCAGCGTCATTGCACTCCTGGACGTCGAGCGCTTCTACGGCGCCGAGACCGAGTCCTTCATCGACCAGGCGATCTCGCAGGACATCGTCAACCTCGCGATCGTGCTGCCGTTGATGGCCTTCTTCACTTGGCGCGCGCTTCGCGGCTCCACCGCGTCCTTCTTGGTGTGGCTCGGCTTCCTCACGTTCACCGTCTACAACTACTTCATCTACACGTTCTCCATCCACTTCGGACCGCTCTTCCTGCTCTGGGTAGCGGTCCTCGGCACATCGATCTTCGCTCTGGTCGGAGGCGCCCTGAGCCTTGATGCGAACGCAGTCGCTAATGCACTCGACTTCCGCAAGGAGCGACTCACCGCGGGCTTCCTCATGCTGACCGCCGTCCTCTTCGCAGCTCTCTGGCTCTCCGACATTGTTCCTGCGCTGGTGGACGGGTCCACGCCAGCAGCCGCCACTGACGTCAACCTGCCGACCAACCCCGTTCACGTCCTCGACCTCGCCTTCTTCCTTCCCGCCGTCGCAATCGTGGGGGGCTCGTTGTGGCAGCGGCGCGCACTTGGTTACGCCGCTGCACCAGCGCTGCTCGTCTTCCTCGCGATCACCGGGTTGCCGATCCTGGCCACGGTGTTCGTCGCCGACGCGCGCGGCAACGAACCGGCATGGCAGCTGCTTGGAACGATCGGCGTCATCAGCGCGCTATGCATCGCGCTCACGTGGGTGATGGTGCACCGGCTTCGCCTCCACCGCTGACGCGCCGCGCGCGATCCCGCGGACGACAGCACCCAAGTCAGTCGGGGACGCGCCCCCTGGCATCAGAGACGCCAGAGACACCGCCGATACCCCAGACACCGGTGACACCCCCGCAATGGCCAATTGGCCCCGACTTTGGTCAGTTAGCCGCGGTCGGCGCGGCCAACTTTCCAAAGTCAACGGCTGCCGGCCTACGGACCCCGCTCTTGATTCTCGTATCTTCATACGGTTAAGGTCGACCTCTCACCCCGGGAGGCTCCATGACCGCCAACGCGCAGCACGACGTCATCGTGGTCGGGGCCGGCTTAGCCGGCCTGCGCGCTGCACGCGACCTCGCGGACGCCGGACGCCGCGTGCTCGTCCTCGAGGCACGCGACCGCGTCGCCGGACGCGGGTGGACGTCCACCTTCCCCGGCACCGACCTCCCCGTCGAGCTCGGCGGCGCTTGGTTCACCGAGCATCAGCCACTCGTCCCGCTAGAGCTGAAGCGCTACGGCATCGGCGTCCGCGAGTTCGCGCCGGTGACGTCAACGCGCTGGCACACCGGTGGCAAGCTGCGCCTTGATGCACCATTCCCCGCCGACGACGCAGCAAGCGTTGCGGGGATGCAGCAGATGACGGACGACGCCACCGCGATGGCATCCGGCACCGACGACCCTCGCTTCGCCCTCTCGCTCGACGGCTACCTCGACGCGATCGATGCCCCCGCCACCGTCCGCGACCTGGCCTACGGCTGGTGGTCGATCACCGGCGGCGGCGACCCCGCAGTCGGCTGCGTCGACGGCATCCTTGGCGCGATGACGTCAGAGGGACCGATCGGCGACATGGCCTACCTGTGCTACGCACCCGACCCAGGGTGGTCCGCGCTCGCCATGTCTATGGCCAACACCGATGGCGTCGATCTCGAGTTCGGTCAGGGGGTCTCCCAGGTGTTCCACGACGACGACTCCGTCAGCGTGCGCACTGCACACTCCGCATTCACCGCGTCGGCCGTCGTGATGGCCGTCCCCGTCAACACGTACTCCGACATCCGCTTCACCCCGTCACTTCCCGACCGACTCGAGGACGCGTTCGGCTGCAGCGCGGGCGAGGCGTTCAAGGTCTGGCTGCTCACCCGCGGCGTCCCGCACCGCGCGCTCGCCTTCGGTCGCGGCCACGGCGTCAACTGGCTTTACGGCGACCGCGCTGACGGCGACACCACGCTCGTCGTCGGGTTCGGCTGGCCCGTCGACGGCTTCGACCCGTCCGACCCCGCCGACCTCGAACAGGCGCTGAACCACTTCTTCCCGGAAGCTGAGCTGCTCGAGCACACCACGCACGACTGGCTCACCGACCCGGCCAGCCTCGGCACCTGGGTCAACCCCACGGCCGGTCAGTCGCAGCAGCTCACGCCGCAGACCTGGGCTCCCACCGGACGCCTGGCGTTCGCGACGTCGGACTTCGCCGCCGAGCACTCCGGCTGGTACGAGGGCGCCTTGGTGTCAGGCGCGGACGCCGCGAGCGCGGTCCTCGAACTTCTCGGCTGACGACTAGTCGGTGTGCCAGACCGTCATCGCAGGCGAGCGACGAACGGGTTGTTGAGCGAGTCCCCGCCAACGACAGTGCGTCGGCCGTCGACCATCACCGCAGCGACGAACTCCCACGCGTCGTCGGCGATCAGGTCTCCCTCCCACAGCAGGGTGCGCGTGCCATCGGCGTCGATCCGCGCCACGATCGCCTCGCGTCCTCCCACCACCGCCCGGTTGCCAACGAACGCCACAAGTCCATCTTGGACGTCTCCTGTGAAGATCGAGCAGCCGCAGGCAACACTCACCATGCCGTGGTGACCGAAGGTTCCGTCGCGGTCGCCGTCCTGTCGCAGGCGGACGGCTCCGTACGAGGCCGTGCCGTAGTCGTAGGCGGCAACCACGATCCGGTTTGAGGCGTCAACGTCAAGGTCCATGGGAAAGGTGCTGGCGCCGAACGAGAGACGGAAGAGTACGAGCCCATCAGCGGAGAAAGTCTTGTCGAACCCGCCGTTCGGACGCAGTCGTACTACACCGGCGCGACCGGCGTACTTGGGTTCACCTGAAGACGTCTGGACGAAACTCATGGCAAGCATGACGCGGTCACTGTCGTCGACGGTCAGTGCCTCGGGCCAGTCGTTGATGTCGAGGTCGATCGTGACCACACCGTCGCCGCCGAACGTACTGTCGCGGGAGCCGTCGGCGTTGAGCCGGACGACCCGCGTGTTTTCTCCCCTGCGGGCGTCCGTCATGGCCGCAGCGACGACGCGTCCCTGAGAGTCCACCGTTACCAGACTGGACCCCCTGGGATTCAGCGCGCCGAACGGTAGCTCTCGGACGCCGTCGTCGGAGAACGACGTATCGAGCTGACCGTCGGGTGTCCACCGGTGTGCCAGTGCCAGCTTGTCGCGACGGGTGACAGTGACCGCCGTCCCGTCGGCCTGCACCGCGAGGTGGACGAACCCCGCGCCCGACACCGTGGTCGAGGCAATCCCACCCGTCCCGTAGCTGGCGTCGAGAGTCCCGTCGGCATTGATGCGCGCGACGAAGATTGCCACCTTGTCGTCCGCTGTTCGGTAGCCGCCCGCTGCCAGGATCTGGTCGCCGTCCCGCGCCATGTCGTTGACTGCGCCAGCCTTCAGCAACCAGCGCAGGGCACCGTCGCCGGAGAAGGTGGTATCAGGCTCGAGGGAGACCGCCCACGCCGGCAGCGCCACCACCGCCGCGATGGCTGCTACCACCACTGAGCCTGTCAGCATCCGCCTCATGACCGCCCCATCCTCATCCCCGAGGTCAGATTTCGGAGGCTAGACCTCTCCCCACCGGTTGTCACCCGAAGCCGCCCATTGCCCAGCCCGCCGACGCCTGGCACGACAGCGATCGTCACCTCCCGCCCGGTGAGCTGCGTGGCGAAGTCCTCGAACGACAGCACAGCCACCTCCTCCCCCTAGAAGGTCGTTGGGGTCACGATCTGCTGCATCACCTCGCGACGTGCTACAGGGCTAGTGCAGCTTTCAACCCGAGGCCGACCCGTGCCATGGCTACAGGTGACAGTGCACCGAGGTCGCGAAGTACCTCATCGGGGTAAAGCTCAACAATGTCGTCGCAGACGACTCGGCCGCTGATGACCTCTGACCGGCCGAGCTCGACGATTGACGGAATCGGTGGCTTGGACGTCGTCGTGATGCGCACGACCAGCACCTGCTCGAAGTGCCGGTTGCGTCGATTGTTGGAGACCACCACGAAGTACTTCTCGGACCCGACATGCGTGAGGATCGCAGCGTAGACGCGCCCGCGCACGAGATCAGTTCCCGACACGTGCTACTGCTCGTTCGCCCAGGTCGGCTGCCGTCGCCGAGCATCGCCGCGGCGCTGGGCAGCGGAAGCCCCTTGCTCGGCTGCCACCTGGGCATACCCGGAGTCCTCGACGCCGCGCTCGAGCGCGCGCCATCCGGCCTCGACGAGGGCATGCAGCAGGGCCGCCTCACTCGGGCGGGTTGGCTCGCCGTCGACGGGCTCGTCGCTGAGCAGAGCTAACGCACGACGAGACTCCAGGCTCTGCTTGAGGAGCTCGAGCCGGGCGAGGTCGTCGGCGGTCAGCGGCAGTGGCACCCGCCGGTCGACGGGCAGATGAAAGCGGGTGGTCATGTAGCAACCGTATCACATTGTGACTCACTCAGTGAGTCACAATTCACGCCTCGGTAGGCGAACCCACCGTGAGCCCTACCCCTGGTAGTGGAAGATCCAGAGCCCGGAGTCGCGGTCGCTAGCGGCGACGTACTCCTTGCCGCCCTGCTCGAAGACCTGGACTCCCCAGAAGTTGTTGCCCTTGTCGGCGATGTAGTGGCCCTTCTCCACGATCTGGCCGTTCTGGATCTCGGCCACGCGGAAGCCTGCCGCGTAGTACGAGAAGTAGAGGCGGTTGGACACCATCTCCGACACCGCTACCTCGTGCCCGGTCAGGTTGCCGAAGCCCTGCGCGTAGTCGGGGTCGTGCGCCTCGGGGATCGCGTAGGTGTCGAGCGAGCTCAGCTTCCCCGCGTTGTTGCGGTACAGGTGCACGTAGCCCCAGCCGTCGAAGTACGACGAGAATCGCACCCGATCACCAACAGTCCCGATCTCGATCGGCGCCAGGGCCGAGCCGTCGCCGGCCAGACACGCAGCCTCGTCAAACTGGTCCTCGATGTCGAACAGCTCATACCCGTCGACGCGAGGAGTTACCCCGAACGTCGGTAGGTTGCCCTCCACCAGCATTCCGAACGAGTCGACGCAGGCATCGGCACCTTCGCGGTTGAAGATCAGCACGGCGTCGTACCCACCGGCCGCATCCACACTTGCGACTTTCTCGGTGAAGGTGCATACGCCTCGCTCGACGACGGCGACATCGACCGACGTCGCGTCACCAGCGGGCACCGCCGCGTCGCCGGGGCACGCACGCCCGACGAAGACAGTCCGGCCCTCAAGCAACTCACCCGGCGGGAGCGCCGGGGTGTCGCTTCCCACTGGTGCGCCGAGCGCAGTTCCGTCGTCAACGTTGGTGCTGGCAGCCACGATGGGGTCGAAGTCTTCGTCGGACGCCACGATGTAGCGGTTGTCGATAGTGAACTCAGCCTGGTGGGCGTTGCCCTCAGGCGGAAGCGGGTTCCCGAACCCGTCGTCCAAGCCAGCTGTCTCGGGGTCAACCAGCCCGAAGTCGCTGTCAC
>JANLWJ010000080.1:0-6598 GCA_031364455.1 Actinomycetes bacterium
CGACGGTCACGCCGATGCCTTGGTCGCCGAGTCGCTCAGCAACCTCGAGCGCGCACGCGGCCATGGAGCCGACAGCCACGATGAGGACGTCCGGAACCCCCGATCGATGTAGTACGTCGGCGCGTCCGACTTGGCCAATCGCCTCGATGTCGGCCGGCAGCGCACCCTTCGGGTAGCGCACCAGAGTAGGCCCGTCGTCAATGGCGACCGCCTCGGCGAACAGCTCGCGAAGCCGCTGACCGTCGCGCGGCGCTGCGATCTGTAGCCCCGGAACAGTCTGGAAGATCGAAAGGTCCCACATACCGTTGTGGGAGGCGCCGTCGTCGCCGGTCACACCGGCGCGATCGAGGACGAAGGTGACCGGCGCCCTGTGCAGGGCAACGTCCATCAGCACCTGGTCGTAGGCCCGGTTCATGAACGTGGCGTAGACGGCGACTACTGGGTGCATACCAGCAAAAGCAAGGCCGGCAGCAGAGGTGACCGCGTGCTGCTCGGCGATGCCGACATCGTAGACGCGATCGGGGAAAGCCTCGGCGAACGCGCGAAGGCCGACCGGCTGCAGCATGGCTGCAGTGATCGCAACGACATCGTCACGCTGGTAGCCGACCTCGACGATGGCCTCGGAGAAGGCCCCGGTCCAGGTCGGTCCCGACGCCTTAAGCGCGCGTCCGGTCTCGGGGTCGATCACTCCGACGCCGTGGAAGCGGTCGGCGTCATCGTTCTCGGCCGGTGCGTATCCCATGCCTTTGTGCGTGAGCGTATGCACGATGACGGGCCCGCGGAATGCCTTCGCCCTGCGCAAGGCGTGTTCGAGCTGGACAACATCGTGCCCGTCCACAGGTCCGACGTATTTGAGCCCGAGGTCCTCGAAGAGGCCCTGCGGCGCAACCATGTCTTTCAGACCCTTCTTCATTCCGTGCAGGGTGTCGAAGAGCGGCTGGCCGACCACAGGGGTGCGACCGAGCATCGTGCGTCCCCAGCCGAGGAACTTCTCGTAGCCCCGCGTGGTGCGTAGCGTCGCAAGGTGGTGGGCGAGGCCGCCGATGGTCGGTGCGTACGAGCGCTCGTTGTCGTTGACAACGATCACCACGGGACGATCCTGCGCGGCTGCGAGGTTGTTGAGCGCCTCCCAAGCCATGCCGCCGGTGAGGGCGCCGTCGCCGACAACCGCAATGACCGTTCGGCTCTTCTCGCCTCGCAGTTCGAATCCCTTGGCGATGCCATCGGCGTACGACAGGGCTGTCGACGCGTGTGAGTTCTCGATCACGTCATGCTCGGACTCAGCACGTGAGGGGTACCCCGAGATTCCGTCCCGTTTTTTCAGGGAGGCGAAGTCGTGGCGTCCGGTGAGCAGCTTGTGTACATAGGCCTGATGCCCGGTGTCCCAGAGCAGCACGTCGCGCGGGCTGTCGAAGACCCGGTGCAGAGCGATCGTCAGCTCGACGACGCCGAGGTTGGGTCCGAGGTGTCCGCCGGTACGTGAGACGTTCTCGACGAGGAACTCACGGATCTCGGCGGCCAGCGGCTCCAGCTCCGCGATCTCGAGCGCCTGGACGTCGGCTGGTGCCACGATTTGGGAGAGCAGCGACATCGGAAGTGCTCCTCTCCCGCCGTGACATGACGAGGGCCGGCCTCCTTGGCTGGCCCAGGCTTTCAGTCTAAGGCCGCCAGGCCACTTGGGCGCGCCGCCAGCGCCGATCACATGCGCAGCACGAACGCCTCTCCGCGGAGGGCGCGCGAGACGAGGTCGACCTCACGGCGCCTGGCCAGCAGCGCTGCACCCTCACGCTCGAGCGCCTGCAACATCTCGGCCACCACTTCGGGCGTGGCGTCCTCGCGCAGCTCAGACCTGGCCCGCGAGTACGCCGCACGCGCTGACTCGAGCTGAGCCTCGACCAACCCCTGGACGCGCCAGGCCAGCAGCCGCGGTTGCCGGGCGTAGAGCGGCTCGGTGCGAAAGTCGCCAGGGGACAGATCAAGCAGGTAGGCAACGGCCCGAGGTTCCCAGCCATCGGCCCCAGGCGGCGGGACGGACTTCGGCCACCCGGGTGGGGTGCGGATCTGCGCGGTCACAGGCCGAGCCTGGCATGCCCCACCCACAGCCCACCGCCCGTCCCCCTGAGCCTGCGATACTTCCCCCATGATCGCGTGGGCTGCAGCAATGAAGGTACTGATCAAGTGGGGACCGGTTGTCTTCGCGGCCGGCAAGAAGGCGTTGCCCTACCTCAAGGACAACCCGGCGGCGCAGCGGTTCGTCTCGTCGATGGCTGAGCAGACCGCAGCACTCCCCCAGAAGCTGAGCAGCGAGGGACGCGTCAAGCGCAAGATCACCGCCGTCCAGATCTCGTTGGCCGAAGCTGCGGCCGTCGGCGTCGATCCGCTGGCCTATGCCAGGTGGCGCGAAGAGCTCGACGAGATGTCGCGCACGGTGGTCCTGGCGCGGGCGGCCAACCGACCGCAACGCCGCCTGCTGCTCAAGCGGTGTGAGCGGCGTCTGGACGCGCTGGTCGCCGAGATCCTCCCTCAGCTGACCCGACGGCGACCGCAGCCGCCACCCCAACTACCGCCGAACATCCCGCAGGCCCGCTGAGTTCGCCCGCCGACCGACCCCGAGGTGGCGATAGCGGGGCAAACGTGGCGTTCGGCCGCCACCTTTGTGCACGATGACCACGTCACCTGATCATCGTGCACCTGATCATCGTGCACCCGGGCATGGTGCGGACGGACCCATCTAGTGACGCGCGCCCGCTGAGGCGCGGCCGGAGGCGCGGCCCATGGCGCGTGATCCATGGCGCGTGATCCAGGACGCCCCGGTCAGGGCAGCAGGGAGCGGAGCACGTACTGCAGGATTCCGCCGTTACGGTAGTAGTCGGCCTCGCCGGGGGTATCGATCCGCAGGCGAGCGTCGAACGCAACCACCGAACCGTCCGGACGCGTGGCAGTCACGGCAACGGTCGCCGGCGTGACACCGTTGTTGAGCGCGGTCACTCCAGTAATGTCGAAGGTCTCGTCACCGGTCACTCCTAGCCCTGCCGCACTCTGCCCATCAGGGAACTGCAGGGGCAGGACGCCCATCCCGATCAGGTTGCTGCGGTGGATGCGCTCGTACGACTCGGCGACGACTGCGCGGACGCCGAGCAGCGCGGTGCCCTTCGCCGCCCAGTCGCGCGATGACCCCGACCCGTACTCCTTGCCGGCCAGCACCACCAGCGGCACGCCCGCACCGCGGTAGGCCTCGGCTGCGTCATAGATGGGAACGACCGGACGCGACTCTTCAAGAAGGTTCGCCGTGAACCCGCCCTCACAACCACCGGCAAGGGCGTTGCGCAACCGAATGTTGGCGAACGTGCCGCGGATCATCACCTCGTGGTTACCGCGGCGCGAGCCGTACGAGTTGAAGTCCCGTACCGCGACTCCCTGCTCGGAGAGGTAGCGGCCAGCCGGGCTGTCGGCCTTGATGGCTCCGGCCGGTGAGATGTGGTCGGTGGTCACCGAGTCACCGAGCAGCGCCAGCACTCGCGCATCGGTCACGTCGGTGGCCGGGGTGAGCTCTCGCCGCATCCCGTCGAAGTACGGCGGCTTGCGCACGTAGGTCGACTCGGCCTCCCAGGCGAAGGTGCTTCCGGTCGGCGTCGGGAGGCCCCTCCAGTGCTCGTCACCGGCGAAGACGTCTGCATACTCGCGAGTGAAGGTCTCGCTGGCAATCGCTGCGTCGATGACCTCTTGGATGACCGCGGCCGACGGCCACAGGTCGCTGAGGAAGACCGGTTGACCCTCGGTGTCGATCCCGAGCGGCTCGGTGGTGATATCGATATCCATCGTCCCGGCGAGCGCGTAAGCCACGACGAGCGGTGGGGATGCCAGGTAGTTCATCTTCACATCGGGGTTGATGCGCCCCTCGAAGTTACGGTTTCCAGAGAGCACCGACGTGACCGCGAGGTCGTGCTCGTTCACCGCAGCGGAGACCTCAGGGATCAAGGGCCCGGAGTTGCCGATACACGTTGTGCAGCCATAGCCGACGAGGTTGAACCCGAGCTTGTTCAGGTACGGCGTCAAGCCGGCGCGGTCGTAGTAGTCCATGACCACCTTCGACCCGGGTGCGAGCGTGGTCTTGACCCACGGTTTGCTTTGTAGCCCACGCTCGACTGCCGCTTTGGCGACGAGCGCGGCCGCGATCATCACCGACGGGTTCGAGGTGTTAGTGCACGATGTGATCGCGGCGATCGCCACGGCGCCATGGTCAAGCTCGAAGCGGGTCCCGTCCCCCAGCGTGACGGCGACAGGGCGTCGTGGACGGGCCTGGGACAGAGCCGTCTCGATCGGGTGCTCCTGCCCGTTGGGCGTCAGTGCCGGCACGTCCGAGGCGGGGAAGGACTCCGCCAGGGACTCGTCCACCGCGGTCACGACCGAGCCCTGCTCGTCGTGTGCAACGTAGTCATTCACGGCCGCCCGAAAGGCCTGCTTGGCATCAGACAGATTGATCCGGTCCTGCGGCCGCTTGGGACCGGCGATCGATGGGACGACGGAGCCGAGGTCGAGCTCGAGGTACTCCGAGTAGGACGCCTCGTGCGCGCCGTCTGCGCCGGGGTCGTGCCAGAGACCCTGCGCCTTGGCGTACGCCTCGACGAGAGCGACCTGCTGCTCGGAGCGTCCGGTGAACCGCAGGTACCGGATCGTCTCGGCGTCGATCGGGAAGACCGCGATCGTCGAGCCGTACTCCGGGCTCATGTTTCCGATCGTGGCTCGGTTGGCCAGCGGCACCTCCGCAACGCCGGGCCCGTAGAACTCGACGAACTTTCCGACGACGCCGTGTGCCCGCAGCTGCTCGGTGATCGTGAGGACGAGGTCGGTCGCAGTGACGCCGTCCGCCGGCTTGCCATGGAGCTTGAACCCGACAACACGCGGAATGAGCATCGACACGGACTGGCCAAGCATCGCCGCCTCAGCCTCGATGCCGCCGACTCCCCAGCCGACCACGCCAAGGCCATTGACCATCGTGGTGTGCGAGTCGGTGCCGACGACCGTGTCGGGGTAGGCGCGCCCATCGCGAACCATGACAACGCGCGCCAGGTGTTCAATGTTGACCTGGTGCACGATGCCGGTGCCCGGTGGGACGACCTTGAACTCATTAAAGGCACCCTGCCCCCAGCGCAAGAACTGGTAGCGCTCGCGGTTGCGCTCATACTCGAGTTCGACGTTGCGGGCGAAGGAGTCAGACCGACCGAACACATCGGCGATCACCGAGTGGTCAATCACCAGCTCAGCGGGGGCGAGTGGGTTGATCAGCGCTGGGTCTCCGCCGAGGTCACGCACGGCCTCGCGCATTGTCGCGAGGTCGACGACCACCGGGACGCCGGTGAAGTCCTGCATGATGACGCGACCAGGCGTGAACTGGATCTCGGTGTTGGGCTCTGCTGCGGCATCCCAGGAGCCGATCGATCGGATCTGGTCGGCGGTGACGTTGACGCCGTCCTCGGTCCGCAGGAGGTTCTCCAGCAGGACCTTGAGACTAAATGGCAGCCGCTCGGCACCTGGCACGGAGCCGACCCGGTAGATCTCGTAGGTCTCATCGCCCACCTGCAGCGTGCCGCGCGAGTGGAGGCTGTCGGGGTTAGTACGGGATGACGGCACCTGGGCGCTCCTTCGTGCGTTGACGGGCTTGCGCACTCACCGGGTCGTGAGGGGGATGATCCTGCCCGACCGGATTTATCTTGACATCAAGATACCACGAAGAGCGCGACTGACTCCACATGGTGAGTCATCGGGAACAGGTCGAAGGTTCGGAGCGCCTGAAGCCGGTAGCCGAACTCGGCGAAGTACGCCACGTCCCTTCCGAGGGCGGCCGGGTCGCAGGCGACATAGACCACCGCGCGCGGATGCCAAGCCGCTACCGGTTGCACCACAGCGCGCTTGGCCCCAACCCGCGGGGGGTCCAATACAACAACATCAGGGGTGAGGTCTGCCTCGGCCACCACAAAGTGCTCGACAGCGACCGGGTGCACCTTGGCCAGCGGAAGGTCAGCCAGGTTCACCTCGGCGTCGGTGGCAGCGGCACGGTGACCCTCAACGGCGTCGACCCGACCGCCGGTCCTGCTCCCCCACACACCGGCGAAGAGCCCGACGCCCGCGTAGAGGTCGACGAGGTGCTCACCGGCCTGTGGCTGAGCCAGCTCCATGACCGCTTCGACCAACACATCAGCCGCCTGCGGGTGCACCTGCCAGAAACCACCGGACGAGACCTGCCATGACCGGCCTGCCGCCTCGCGCTGCAACGACTCCCGGCCACGGGCCGGGCCCACTTGAACCGACCGCTCATCGGTCTCCGGCGACACCGTCACCGACACTTCCTGAACCCCTGGCCACTGCGTCGTCGTGATCTCCTCAACGTCGACCAGTGGATGGGCGATGACGCAGTCGTCGATCGCGACGACCTCGTGCGACCGGTGTCGAACCAGGCCAGCCCGACCTGCGGCGTCGACGGCGAACCGAACGCGCGTCCGCCAACGCAGTCCGGCGAGCTCGGGGTCGACGTCCGGAACGGATTCGACCTCTCCTGACCAGTCCACGTCAGCCCAGTCGACCTTGCCGAGCCGGGTCA
>JANLWJ010000132.1:0-2104 GCA_031364455.1 Actinomycetes bacterium
CCCGCCCCGCCGGTGACGCCGCCCCCATGCCGCCCGCAGAACACGAACCCCCCGCCGGCGCATAAGCACCCTCAACTACATCGTGCCGTACGTGGACCTGCTTGAGTCCCACACCCCCGCCGTGTTTTCCGATATAACTGAGCGGCGAGCAGTAGATCAGTGAACTCGGGGGCGTGAGTGGCGTTGATGGCCGGTCCGGAGAGCCAGCCCTCGGTTCAACTTGCCCAGGACCAGGAATTTGAGTCCCGGCTTGCCGCGGGCACCCGCTGGAGGCGACGGACCACCCGCCTGCTGGTGCTGACCGACCTGGCAGCGGTGGGCCTCGGTGTACTGGCAGCGTATCTTGGCCGCTTCGTAGCGGCCGGGGACTTTGTGGATGTAAGCGGGGACTACGCACTCCTCGCCGCACTGCTTATTGCGGCCTGGATGGCGGCCCTGGCATCGGCCCGAGCCTACGAAGCGCGCCTACTGGGAGTCGGTACGGAGGAGTTCCGCCGGCTGGTGGTGGCGTCCTTCGCCGTCTTCGGGGCCTTGGCGATCCTGACCTTCATATTCAAGTTGATCGTGCCGCGCGGGTTCGTGGCGATCGCGCTTCCGGTGGGGTTGGTGCTCCTGGTCTTTGAGCGGTTTGCCGTTCGGAAGTGGGTACAACGGTCGCGGGTCTCGGGACGCCTACAGCACCGAGTGATCGTGGTCGGAAACCACGTGGCTGCTGAGGGCCTGGCCGACCAGATTCGGAGTGAGCCCTACGCCGGGTTCGCCGTCGTCGGAGCGTGCCTGCCAGTCGGTGACTCAGCGGACCCCGACGTCAAGCTGTTCGTACTTGGGTCGCTCGATGACGTGGTGGCCGCTGTTCGCACCTCTGGAGCCGACACAGTGGCGGTGACGTCCTCACCCGAGATCACAGCGGATGTGTTGAAGCGCTTGGCGTGGGACCTGGAGGGTTCGGGCGTCGACCTTGTCGTTGCCCCCATGGTGACCGACGTGGCCGGGCCGCGAATCTCGATCCGGCCCGTGGCTGGCCTACCGCTGCTCTATGTGGATGAGCCGGTGTTCTCCGGACCGTCGCGCGTGGTGAAGCGTGGCATCGACCTTCTGGGTTCGGGCGTCGGACTGCTGCTGCTATCTCCGGTGCTTCTGGCGATCGCACTGTGGATCAGGGCGACGTCGTCCGGGCCAGCACTCTTCCGCCAGACTCGGATAGGCCGGGATGGCGAGGAGTTCCAGGTCGTGAAGTTCCGGACTATGTACCAGGACGCTGAGGCGCGGAAGGCGGAGCTGGTCGAGGAGAACGAGACTGACGGACTGCTCTTCAAGATCACCGACGACCCGCGCATCACGCGTCCGGGCAAACTGCTTCGTCGGGCGTCCATCGACGAGCTGCCGCAGCTGATCAACGTGTTCAAGGGAGATATGTCGCTGGTAGGGCCACGGCCGCTGCCGGTGGACGACTCCGACTTCCAGGGACATGTGCGGCGACGGCTGCTGGTGCGGCCGGGGATCACCGGGCTGTGGCAGGTGTCGGGTCGGTCGGACATCTCGTGGGACGAGGCCGTCCGGCTTGACCTCTACTACGTGGAGAACTGGTCGCTTGCGCTGGACCTGACGATTCTCATGCGGACCGTGCTGGCCGTGTGGCGGGGCGAAGGCGCGTACTAGGAATCGTCCCGGGCATTGGGGCGGAGCGCGGCGGGCCAGCTACGGCAGGGCAGACTGGCGGGGCACTTACAACCGCAGGGAGCACGCGTGACCACCAAGAAGGCCCTAATCACCGGGATCACCGGACAGGACGGCTCGTACCTGGCCGAGCAGCTGCTCGACAAGGGGTACGAGGTGCACGGCCTGATCCGTCGGGCGTCCACCTTCAACACCGAGCGCATCGACCACCTCTACGTCGACCCGCACAGCGAGGACGCGCGGCTCTTCCTGCACTACGGCGATCTGGCAGACGGGTCTGGGCTGGTACGGCTGATTCACGGAATGCAGCCGGACGAGGTGTACCACCTGGGCGCACAGTCGCATGTGCGCGTCTCGTTCGACATGCCCGAGTACACCGGAGACATCACCGGCCTCGGCACGATCCGGCTGCTCGAGGCGCTGCGCG
>JANLWJ010000532.1:0-1806 GCA_031364455.1 Actinomycetes bacterium
GTTCGTCACGGTCGAAGAGCTCGAGCAGCTCGGTCGGCATGATTGGCAGTGGTTGCTTGTCGACGGATACCTGGTCGCCGTTGGCGCGACAGATGAGGTTGACCTGTCGCCACTCCATGCTCATCAGCGGGTAGTCCTCGCGGGTGTGACCACCGCGGGACTCCTCGCGCGTGAGTGCAGCGCGAGCGACACACTCAGAGACGAGCAGCATGTTGTCGAGGTCGAGCGCCAGGTGCCAGCCAGGGTTGAACTGCCGGTGCCCTTCAACGGTGACGCCAGCGGCCCGGCGCTTGAGGTCCGCAAGTCGCTCGAGCGCATCCTCCATCTCTTCGCGACGCCGGATGATCCCAACCAGGTCGTTCATGGTCATCTGCAGGTCGGTATGGACGGTGTACGGGTTCTCGGCGCCATCGCCGGCGAAGGGGGCTACGGCCTCGTCCGCTGCCCGGTCGATGTCAGATCCACCGACCGCAGGTCGGTCGGTGCCCACCTGATCGAGGTACCCAGCGGCTCCGGCTCCAGCGCGGCGCCCGAAGACGAGCAGGTCTGACAGCGAGTTGCCTCCGAGTCGGTTGGAACCGTGCATTCCGCCAGCGACCTCGCCTGCGGCAAACAGCCCGGGGACGCCGACGGCAGCGCCGGTGTCGGGCTCGACCTCCACACCGCCCATCACGTAGTGGCAGGTGGGCCCGACCTCCATGGCCTCTGCGGTGATATCGACGCCGGCGAGCTCTTTGAACTGGTGGTACATCGATGGCAGCTTCTTGCGGATCGTCTCGGCCGGTAGACGACTTGCCACGTCGAGGAAGACACCCCCGTGGGGTGAGCCGCGCCCGGCCTTGACCTCGGAGTTGATGGCGCGAGCGACCTCGTCGCGGGGGAGGAGCTCCGGAGGCCGCCGGTTGTTGTCGGGGTCGGTGTACCAGCGGTCGCCCTCTGCCTCGTCGTGGGCGTACTTGGGCCGGAAAACGTCGGGGACATAGTCGAACATGAATCGCTGTCCGCCAGCGTTCTTCAGGACGCCTCCGTCACCGCGTACCGACTCGGTGACGAGGATTCCCTTGACGCTCGGGGGCCAGACCATGCCGGTCGGATGGAATTGGATGAACTCCATGTTGACCAGCGAGCCGCCAGCCTTCAAGGCCAGGGCGTGACCATCACCGGTGTACTCCCACGAGTTGCTCGTGACCTTGAACGACTTGCCGATCCCGCCGGTCGCCAGGACCACGGCAGGCGCATCGAAGGCGACGAATCGTCCGGACTCACGCCAGTACCCGAAGGCGCCGGCGACACGGTCGCCGTCTTTGAGGATCTCGGTGATCGTGCACTCGGCAAAGACGCGGAGCCTTGCCTCGGGGTCGCCGAACTCGCGTTCGTCCTCTTGCTGGAGAGAGACGATCTTCTGTTGGAGAGTGCGGATCAGCTCAAGGCCGGTGCGGTCGCCGACGTGGGCGAGGCGCGGGTACTCGTGACCACCGAAGTTGCGTTGGCTGATCCGGCCGTCCGGGGTGCGGTCGAAGAGCGCTCCCCACGTCTCCAGCTCCCACACCCGCTGGGGGGCTTCCTTGGCGTGCAGCTCGGCCATCCGCCAGTGGTTGAGGAACTTGCCGCCGCGCATCGTGTCGCGGAAGTGCACCTCCCAGCTGTCCTTGCTGTTGACGTTGCCCATGGAGGCCGCGATGCCGCCTTCGGCCATCACGGTGTGTGCCTTGCCGAAGAGCGACTTGCAGATGATGGCGGTGCGCTTGCCCTGTTCGCGAGCCTCGATGGCGGCTCGGAGCCCGGCACCTCCGGCGCCGATCACGA
>JANLWJ010000183.1:0-6115 GCA_031364455.1 Actinomycetes bacterium
CCTTGACCCGGCATCGGTCAGCGTTACCTCAGGTCCGAGCAACGGATCGGTGAGCGTCAACCCGGACGGGACGATCGACTACACGCCAGACCCCGACTTCTTCGGCACCGACAGCTTCACGTACGAGGTCTGCGACCTGGCCGGCCTCTGTGACACCGCAACGGTCGACGTCACCGTGAACTCGGTCAACGACGGACCGGACGCGGTCGATGACAGCGCCGCGGGCATCTGGGGCACTGACATAGACATCGACATCTTGGCTAACGACTCCGACCCCGACGGTGCGATCGATGACACCTCCGTCTCGGTCACGTCCGGTCCGAGCAATGGGACTGCGACGGTGAACGCCGACGGCAGCATCACGTACGTCGCTGACAACGGGTTTGTCGGCACCGACTCCTTCCTGTACGAGGTCTGCGACGACGGGACGCCTGTCGGGTGCGACACCGCCACCGTTGACATCACCGTCTCGGCGAACCAGGGCCCGGACGCCGTCGATGACAGCGCCACTGTTGACGAGGACTCCGGTCCAGTCACCATCGACGTGCTGACCAACGACTCCGACCCCGAGGGCGGCGCACTGACCGTGACAACGGCTGGACCGGCGACCAACGGGACGGTCACCGTCAACCCGGACGGGACGATCGACTACACGCCCGACCCTGACTTCAGCGGCACGGATACTTTCACCTACACGGTGTGCGATATCGCCGGCAACTGCTCGACGGCGGACGTCACGGTGACGGTAAACGAGGTCAACGACCCGCCGACGGCGCGCAACGACTCTGGCCGGGTTCGTGAAGGGCGCACGATCACGATTGATGATCTCGCTAACGACAGTGACGGCGACAATGTGCTCGATCCCGCGTCGGTATCGATCCTGACCCCGCCATCACACGGCACGTTGACGGTCAATGCCAACGGTTCGATCGACTTCACCGCCGAGCCTGGCTACGACGGTCCTGATTCGTTCCGGTACGAGGTGTGTGACGACGGCACCCCAGCCGAGTGCGACGCAGCAAGGGTCGACCTCGACATCTGGCTGCGCGACCCGAACCGGCGTCCGGACGCCGTCAATGACGCGTCCACAACGCCTGAGGACACCCCGGTCACGATCAACGTGCGTGGCAACGACACAGACCCAGATGGCGACCTGCTGACCATCGACACGTTCAGCCAGTCCAGGCACGGAACGGTGGCGAGCTCGGGTGGACGCCTGGTCTTCACACCGGACGACAACTGGTACGGGACGACTACCTTCACCTACACGGTGTGCGACCCCGGTGGCCGCTGTGATGACGCCACCGTCACGGTAACGGTCGATCCGGTCGACGACGCACCGGTAGCCAACGACGACGCGATTGTCGTCAAGGACGGCAAGCCGGTCGACATCCCGGTCGTAGCCAACGACGACGAGGTGGACGGCGAACCGGTAACCGTTGGGCTGGTTGACCAGCCCGCCAACGGAACGGTCACGGTGGATGCCGACGGCACCGTCACCTACACACCCGACGAGGGCTACGACGGTCCTGACGAGTTCAACTACGAGATCTGCGACCCGGATGGCGACTGCTCAGCGGCAACGGTCTCGGTCGAGGTGAACGGAGCATCTGAGCCGCCGCGCGACCCGCGCGAGCCGAACGCGCCAGAAACTGCGCCGCAACCAGGCCAGCTGCCGCACACCGGCGGCGACGTCACCCGGCTGGCGCTCTGGGGCATGACGCTGATGCTGATGGGCATCGTCCTGGTCGGACGCCGCCGAACCAGGCTGGGCTGATCTAGCCCATTCGCAGCGCAGGGATGCGCTAGCCGGCGCAGCAGACGGAGTCGTTGGTTGCTCCGGCGTCGGCCGCGGCGATCGAGGGCTCAGGTGCGTCATCGGTGACGGTGTAGATCTCCCAGCCGGAACCGTCCGGGTCGGTCACCCACACCTTGTCCTGCCGCGCGTGGCAGCAGACCACGTCGAGCTCTTCGTGGCTGGCGAGACCGGCCGTTGTGAGGCGCTGCGACGCATCGGCAACCTCAGCAGTGTCGGTGACCTCGACGCCGAGGTGGTTGAGGCTTCCGGCAGCCGCGGCGTTCTCGATGAGGACCAGCTTGAGTGGAGGGGCGTCCAACGCGAAGTTGGCGTACCCCGGACGCCGCTTGTGCGGTTCGGCGCCGAAGAGCTGGCTGTAGAAGTCGACGGCCGCATCGACGTCGCTGACGTTGATGGCGAGCTGGACGCGAGGGAGGGAAGTCACGCTGGACTCCTTGCATTGATGGATCTCGATTCAATGATGTTCACTCATTGTTCGATCCCTGTCAATACATTCATCGACATTGATGGATACACTTGCACCATGACGACCTCACTCCCCCTCCTGGCCGACGCCCAGTGCTGTGCGCCGCTCGGCAACGACCCGCTCGAAGAGGCGTCGGCGTCCCAGCTGGCGCAGGCGTTCAAGGCGCTTTCGGACCCGGTGCGGCTGCGGCTGCTGAGCATCATCGCCGCCGCGCCGTCCGGCGAGGTCTGCGCCTGTGACCTCACCGCTCCTGTCGGCAAGAGCCAGCCAACCGTCAGCCATCACCTCAAGGTGCTGCGCGAAGCCGGGCTCGTGACGTCGCGCAAGCACGGCACCTGGGTGCACTACCGCGCGGTGCCCGAGCAGATGGATGCGCTGCGTCAGGTGCTGGGCATGGAGATGAGGGCCGACGCGTGAGCACTCGGCCCGCAACGGAGTCGGCGCGCGACGTCGCCCATCAGCTGTCGGCGCTGAACCGTTACCTGCCGGTCTGGATTGGCCTTGCGATGGTCACCGGGCTGCTGCTGGGAGGCGCGGCGCCAGGTCTGAATGACGCGCTCGACGCGGTGTCGGTCGGCAACGTCTCGCTGCCGATCGCGCTCGGGTTGCTGCTGATGATGTACCCGGTGCTGGCCAAGGTGCGCTATGGCGAGCTCGACCGGGTCACCGGCGACCGGCGAATGCTGGTCAGCTCGCTCGTGCTGAACTGGTTACTTGGGCCAGCGCTGATGTTCACCCTCGCCTGGATCTTCCTGGCTGACCTCCCCGAGTACCGGACCGGCCTGATCATTGTCGGCCTGGCGCGCTGCATCGCGATGGTGCTGATCTGGAACGACCTCGCCTGCGGTGACCGCGAGGCCGCCGCCGTGCTGGTGGCGATCAACTCGGTCTTTCAAATCTTTGCGTTCTCCGCCCTGGCATGGTTCTACCTCGAGATCCTCCCGGAGTGGCTCGGGCTCGGTGCCGGTGAAGAGCTCGACGTCTCGGCGTCCGACATTGCGATCTCGGTGCTGGTATTCCTGGGCATCCCGCTGGTGCTGGGGTATCTCACCCGGCGCATCGGCGAGGCGCGCCGCGGCCGCGAGTGGTACGAGGAGAAGTTCCTTCCACGGATCGGCCCCTGGGCCTTGTACGGACTGCTCTTCACGATCGTGGTGCTCTTCGCTCTGCAGGGCGAGACGATCCTGGCCGAGCCGTGGGACGTCCTGCGCATTGCGCTGCCGCTGCTGGTGTACTTCGCCATCATGTGGGTGGGCTCGTTCGCCCTGGGTTGGCGCATCGGGCTGCCGTACACCCGCACGACCACGTTGGCCTTCACCGCTGCTGGTAACAACTTCGAGCTCGCCATCGCGGTCTCGATCGCGACGTTCGGCGTGGCCTCTGGCGAGGCGCTGGCAGGGACGGTCGGGCCGCTCATCGAGGTACCGGCGCTCGTCGGGCTGGTGTACGTATCGCTCTGGGCCCGTCAGCGGTTCTTCTCCGGCGCCGCCGAGCGCTAGCACGCTGCTTGCATCTGCTAGCACTCGCGTCTAGACTCGCCCCATGGCTGCTCCTCTTCCCCCATCGCTCGGCTCGTCACTGGGCCCCGCCATTGGTGGCGCTCACTCCGCTGCGTCCGCCGCCTCCTCGGTGCTCTCGTCGGCGATTCCCGCTGCGATCCCGTCAGGGGCCGACATCGGCGAGTTCATCAGGGAGCAGCGGCAGAGCGCCAAGCTCTCGCTGCGCCGCCTGGCCCAGGACGCGGGTGTCTCCAACCCCTATCTGAGCCAGATCGAGCGCGGCCTGCGCCGCCCGAGCGCTGAGATCCTGCAGCAGCTCGCCAAGGCGCTACGCATCTCTGCCGAGCAGCTCTACGTGCAGGCCGGACTGCTCGAGGACCGCGGCACGTCGCAGGCTGTTGAGGCCGCGCTGGTCTCTGACGTCGCCATCACCGAGCGGCAGAAGCGTGTCCTGCTCGACATCTACGCTTCCTTCCTGGCCGAGAACGAGGCGCTGGCTGCAGCTGCGTCCGTGACGTCGCAGTCGGCTGCGGTCGCGAGCCCTCCCGCCAAGAAGACAGCGAAGAAGACCACCAAGCGGGCGGCCAAGAAAGCGACGAAGAAAGCGACGAAGAAAGCCGCCAAGACCAGTAGGGCCACCAAGACTTCCGCCGGAACGACGGCGAAGCGCAGCACCAGAAAGCCCCCGACCAAGAAGACCACCCGACCGGCCGCGCCGCGGTCGGCCAGCTGAAAACGAGAGGCCCTTTCATGCCAACCCTGCCCCCTCTTCCGTCGATGCCCGCCAAGCCGACGATGCCTTCGCTGTCGTCGCTCGCCGATCTGCCCGACGTTCCTGGCCCCGTGCTGGCGCTCGTCGGCGCCGGTGACGTTGCAGTAGAGGCTGCCCGCGACCTGCAGGCGAAGATCATCAACGTCGACACCAGCAACCTCGACATGCGCGACAAGGAAGTACGCATCGACCTCTCGGCCCTCGACCTCGGCAGGTTCGACCCACGCAAGATCGACGTCGCCAAGATCGACCCCCGCAACATCGACGCAGCCGCGTTGACCTCGACCGGTCTGCTGTGGGCGGCCAAGGGCCAGGAGGCCTACGAGTCGCTCGTGGCTCGCGGTGAGTCAGTCGTCACCAAGGCGCGCGGTTCGGAGTGGTCCGACGCAGTTGCCGACGATGCACCCGTCGTCGCGCAGCCTCCGGCAGCCAAGGCCGGCGGGGCGCCCGCTGCCAAGAAGACCGCTGCACCCAAGGCCGCCAAGAAGACCGCTGCACCCAAGGCCGACCCCGAAGCCTGACCCAGGCCAGCGCTCGGTCAGCACATGACGAGAGCGCTGTAGGGGCCCGCCGCGCACTTTCCCCCTCCAGCGCGGCGGGCTCCTTACTGCGCCGGCACCGAGGCCACCCCGTACCGTGTGGGGGTGAGTCTCATCAGTCTTCTCATCCTGGTCTTGTCGTTCGCCGGTTTCGCGCTGGCGGCGTTCACTTTCGCTGACGCCCTTATGCGTCCCACCGCTGCCTTCGTGGCGGCAGGGAAGCTGACGAAACCGATCTGGGCGTCCATCACCGGTGTGGCTGCCCTGGTGCTCTTCCCGTACCTGTTCGGGCTGCTGTCCTTCTTCGGGATCCCGGCCCTGGTGGCTGCGCTGGTCTATCTCGTCGATGTCCGTCCGGCGATGCGCGGGATGTCCGGCGGACGCCCGTCGAACCCCTCGTCCTGGTAGCCATGCCACTGGTCGACGGCCCGGTTGGGCAGCTGCACCACGTCGTCACCGGCGACGGTGACCCGACGACGCTGTTCGTGCCGGGCCTGGCGCAGAGCATCGCTGACACCCGACCGTTCGGCAGCGCCGTCGTTGGCACCCGCGTCTTCGTCGAGCTGCGCGGGCACGGGGGGTCGAGAGCGCCGACGTCTGCCGGCGATTGGTCGTACGGGGGCCTAGCGGCTGACGTGCGAACCGTGGCTGACGCGGTCGGCGCGACGCGCGCGCTAGGCGTCTCGCTCGGCGCCGGTGCTCTGGTGCGGCTGCTCGTCGATGAGCCCGATCGCTTCGACCGCGTGGTCCTGGCGCTCCCCGGACCGGTGACCGCCGAACGCGACGCCGCGCTGCTTGCCGTCACCGACGACCTCGCCTCAGCCGTCGAGGCGAATGACCCGATTGCGATCGGCGCCGCCTTGGTGCGGATGCAGCCAGCGGGAGCGCGCGGTCGCAGCGACGTCCGGCTCTGGGCGCGGCGCCACGCCGCCGAGCTCGGGGGCGGCGCGGTCTCGGGGGCGCTGCGCCACCTGCCGCGTCAGCAGGTGCTCCCATCCCTGTACGCGCTCAGCGCCGTCA
>JANLWJ010000184.1:0-6037 GCA_031364455.1 Actinomycetes bacterium
AGGAGCTGTATCGGGGGTTGCTGCGAACCTGTATCACTCCGACGCTGGATCGGGTTGCGGTCGGTTCGTTGTCGCCGGCGGCGGTGCGGCGTTGGCATCATCAACTCGGTGTGCGGCTGGCTGCTGATGCCGAACGCCGACGGGCTGATCTGGCTGCGAAGGGTCGGGAGGGCAGTGTCGCATCGGTCAGTGATGGGCGGACCAGGCAGGCGCAGGCGTACCGGTTGCTGCGGGCGGCGATGACGACCGCGGTCGAGGACGGGTTGCTGCAGGTGAACCCGTGCTCGATTCGTGGGGCGGCGACTCCTCGCCGGGCGGTGGGGCGTTCCCGGCCTGTTGCCGATCGGTTGTTGTCGCCGGCGCAGGTGACAGACGTGGCGGCGGCGATGCCCGCCCGGTATGAGGTGTTGGTGTTGATGGCGGCTTGGTCGGGGCTGCGGCAGGGCGAGCTTCTGGCGTTGACTCGAGCAGACCTGGATCTGGAGGCGGTGCCGGCACGGGTGATGGTGCGTAAGGCGGTGCGCCGCACCGACGCCGGACAGGTCCGCGTCGATGTGCCCAAGACCGCGTCGTCGGTGCGGGCGGTCACGCTGCCGGGTCCGCTGGCTGACGCACTCCGTGGACATCTGGAGGAGTTCGTGGCCCCCGATGGTGGCGCCTTGGTGTTCGCCACCCGTACCGGGACCACTCCGGCCAGGTCGAACCTGGGCGCGACCTGGCGTCGTGCATGTGAGAAGGCCGGTGTCCCGCATGTCCGGTTGCACGACCTACGTCATGTCGCCCAAGTGTTCGCCGCCGAGGCCGGCGCTACCTTGCCCGAGCTGATGGCCCGCCTCGGGCACGCCACCCCAGCCGCGGCCCTGGTCTACTTACACGCCCGCGCAGACCGCGAGGCGGTGATTGCGCAAGCGCTCGGTCGGGCGATGTCGGTGGAAAGCGCCATAGTGAACCCGGCCCTGGGCGGTCAACGATGAGTGCACGTAGCCATCGAGCGGTGGTCGTCGCTGAGGCAAGAGATTGCTTTGGAAAGGAGGTCGTTCGGTGAGTGGCCCGTGGACTGCTGAGCTGTATGAGGACCGGCCAGGTCACTATCCCATCCAGGCGTGGCTCGATGCTCTGACGGACCAGCAGAGCGCGGCGTTGCGGGCAGCGGTCACTCACATGTTGGAGCCTGGTGGCCTGTCCTTGGCGAGCACGGCTTGGTTGAAACCACTTAAGGAAGGGCTGTATGAGTTTCGTGTGCGTCACAGCGCCCACGACATCGTGTCGATGTACGTGTCCGCCGGACAGGTACCGCCGGCGACGCCGGAGAAGATCCTGCTGCGGGTGTTCGTCCACTTCCACGGCCAACGGGTGATCTTGCTCTTGCACGGCTATGACAAAGGCGCAGACGACAGCCCCAGGCGTCAGCAGCGTGAGATCGCTGTGGCTCGTAAACGCTTGGGCGTTTGGAAGCGCGCTGAGGCTGCCCGGTCAAGGCGCCGGCGGTGAATCAAACCCCGGCTTGACTGTATGTGCCTTCCCACATACTCTACCTATTTGGAAGGAGACTGAGATGCCGAAGACGTTTGCCGACTACACCGCTGAGCGCGATACGACGCTGACGGCCGAGGGCGCCACCGCTGTTCGAGTGTTCGACGCCGCCTACGCCGTCGGCGCGGCACTCGCCGGGGCTCGTCGCGCCCGCCACCTGACTCAGACCGAGTTGGCCAAGCAGTCCGGAGTCACCCAGGCCGATATCAGCCGCATCGAACGTGGCCAACTCACCCCAACGACACCGACGCTGCTCAAGCTCATCGAGGCGATGCACGGCCAACTTGCTGTCATCGTTCCCACCTGTAAGTCCGGGGGCGAGTTGCCAGACCGTGGGCAGTTGGTTGCGCTCAGCCTTGTCTAGCTAGTCGACGCCGCGAGCAGAGTTCGATGGGGGAGAGGTGAAATTCGTGGCCACAAGTTTAGGCGCTCGGTGGTTGGCAGTCGGGTCACTGCTGATGGTCGTAGCCGCGTGTCAGGGTGGGGACAACGGTTCGGCCCTGCCTGCACCGTCCCCGTCGCCGAGCTCCACGTCCACGACTAGTCCGTCGCAGAGCCCAACGCCCACATCCAGCCCGTCGGACGTTGCACGAAAGCCGGGTCAGTTGTTTTATCAGCGCGACGACTATGTGGTGCGTAGCGCATCGGTACCCGGCGGGGATGAGAAACAAGTCGTGCCGCTCAGGCAGGGGAACACGCTGTGGTTGGCGGCTGAAGGCAAGAGCGTGTACTGGATCAGGTCCGGGCATCTCAGTTACCTCACTCTGGGGACATCGACGTTAGATGGAGACGACGCCCATAGGGTTGCGCGACTGGGCTTGGGAACCCATGGACTTGCGGTGTGGGATGGGTATGTCTACTGGGCGAACGGTCGTGGTTATGGCCGGGTCAAGACTGATGGCAGCGCGTTAGACCGACAGTTCATGACGCTGCCACCTGATCACGGCGGGACCGCAGAGGGCTTCGCGATTGCCGATGGGAATGTGTATTTCAGTGACTGCGCCGGTCGTCGGATCGGCCGTGTCGCGTTGACAGGCGGCCAGGCTTCCTCGGTGGAGTGGTTGGTGGCCACCGGAAAGTTCGTATGTCCAACCGCGGTCACCGTCGGCGGAGGTCACCTGTATTGGTGGGACCACGAACGCGGCACAGTGAGTCAAGCCACAACCGACGGGGAGGATGTGAACTCTCATTGGCTGAAAATTCCTCGTAGCTTTGATCCAAGCGCCAACTTGGCCTACTTCGACCGAGACGTCTATCTGAAATACAGCGCCACCCGAGAGGGGCCGACCTACATCGCCCGTGTCGCCGAAGACGGAACCCAGTTCACCCTCCGGTTCCGCCACACCAACTTCGTCAGCGCCTTCGCAGTAACCGCTCAATGAAACAATTGCACGCTGCGTCAGCGAGGCCCCGTTGCTCGGTAGCCCGTGCGTGGTGAGTAACCGGCGGTGACCGTTGGTGCCCTTTTGGTATTCCACGCCGACGCTTGGCCAGGTGTGTGCTGAGACGAAATGTGATGCCGCCGATTGGCGCTTTGTACGGTCGGCCGGGACGTTTGTGCTGGTCAAGGATCTGGAGCGGGTGACCGGGATCGAACCGGCATGGCCAGCTTGGAAGGCTGGGGCTCTACCATTGAGCTACACCCGCGATGCCACCGATCGACCGACGTTCGGTGCTCAGTGGCCGGCGTCTAGACTAGCCGTTCGCGACGGGGCGTAGCGTAGTGGCTAGCGCGCCTGCTTTGGGAGCAGGAGATCGGGAGTTCGACTCTCCCCGCCCCGACCCACCACAAGACCGACCGGTCTCTGTGACATCACCCGGCGCCGCCCGGGCGAACGAGGAGTATCCAGGCACGTGAAGAGCGACGTCGAGACCCTGAGCCCCACCCGCGTCCGGCTATCTGTCGAGGTTCCCTTCGACGAGCTGAAGCCCAGCGTCGACTCGGCCTACAAGAAGATCGCCGCACAGATCACCATCCCTGGCTTCCGCAAGGGCAAGGTGCCAGCCAGTCTCATCGACCAGCGCGTCGGACGCGGTGCCGTGCTCGACGAAGCCGTCAATGAGGCGCTGCCGCGCGCCTATGGCGACGCCGTGACCGAGAACGACCTCAAGGTGCTCGGGCAGCCCGACGTCGAGATCGGTGAGTTCTCCGATGGTGTTGCCCTGACGTTCACCGCCGAGGTCGACGTCCGCCCAGTCATCGAGCTGCCCGACTTCGCTTCGCTCGAGGTCGAGGTCGAGGTGGCTGAGGTCGCCGACGCCGACATCGACGCCCAGCTCGACGAGCTGCGTCAGCGCTTCGCGACCCTCAAGCCGGTTGACCGCGGCACAACCTCCGGTGACCTTCTTTCGCTCACCTTGGTGTCGACCAAGGAGGGCGAGCCGGTTGAGGACCTATCGGCCGCTGGTCTGACCTACGAAGCCGGCAGCGAGGGGCTCCTTCCCGGCCTCGACGAGGCCGTCGAGGGACTCAAGGAGGGTGAGGATGCCACCTTCACCGTCACCCCTGAGACCGGCGACCAAGAGGGACAGGAGGTCGAGGTCACGGTCACCGTCGTCTCGGTCCGCGAACGTGAGCTTCCCGAGCTCGACGACGACTTCGCGCAGACGGTCAGTGAGTTCGACACCCTCGACGAGCTCCGGGACGCCGTTCGCAGCGAGCTAGAGCCGCGCAAGAAGGTCGAGCAGCTGATGGCCGCCAGGGACGCCGTCCTCGAGGCACTTATCGCCGCCGTCGACGTCCCGCTCCCTGAAGGTGTCGTCGCCAGCACGTTGGCCGACCACTTCGGCGACGGCCACGGGGACGATGACCACAAGGGCGAGTTCGAGACCCAGGTGCGCGAGTCACTCACCCGCGACCTCGTCCTGGACACGTTGGCCGACCGGGACGACGTCGAGGTCTCCCAGGCCGAGGTCACCGAGTACCTGATCCGCCAGGCGCCCCAGTACGGCATGACGCCTGACCAGTTCGCCCAGGCTGTCGCCCAGGCCGGCCAGGTCGGTGCCATCGTCGGCGACGTGAGGCGGTCCAAGGCGCTTTCTGTCGTGCTCGAGTCGGCGACGGTTCGCGACTCCGCAGGCGACATCGTCGAGCTCTCTGCCAGCGGAGAGGACATCGCCCAGGCCATCGAGGCGTCGGACTCCCAAGGCGCGGACGAAGTTGCCGACGACGCCCAGGGCGACGAGACGCCGGCTGACGAGAAGCAGGACTAGCTGCCCGATCCCCTTTCATCCGTCAGCGAACACCCCGGCCCTTCGGATGGCGCCGGGGTGTTCCGACGTTAGGGTCGATGTACGTCCTTGATGTGAAAGGTGGACTCGTGACCGACAGCGCGACGACCGGCCATCCCCTGCTGCTCCCGGGGTCGTTTGACCCCGAGGCGCGGGCTCCACAGTCTCAGCCAACCGGCTTCGACGACTCCGTCTACCAGCGGCTGCTGCGCGAGCGGATCATCTTCCTCGGCTCGCAGGTCGAAGACACCATCGCCAACGCGCTCTCGGCGCAGATGCTGCTGCTCGCAGCTGAGGACCCCGAGAAGGACATCTACCTCTACATCAACTCACCGGGCGGATCGGTCTCGGCCGGTATGGCCATCTACGACACGATGCAGTTCGTCCCGTGCGACGTCGCGACCGTGGCGATGGGCTTGGCTGCGTCGATGGGGCAGTTCCTGCTCTGTGCCGGCACCGAGGGCAAGCGATACGCACTGCCGCACGCTCGGATCATGATGCACCAGCCGTCCGGTGGCATCGGCGGAACCGCGTCCGACATCAAGATCCAGGCCGAGCAGATGCTCTACACCAAGAAGAAGATGGCTGAGCTGATCGCTACTCACACCGGTCAGCCGCTCGACGCGGTCGAGTCCGACTCCGACCGCGACCGCTGGTTCACCGCCGACGAGGCCAAGGAGTACGGCTTCGTCGATCATGTCGTCAGCAAGGCGCGCGACGTCGCCGGCAGCGGCGGAACGAACGCCTGACACCACCACTGGCCGCACCGCACCGCACCGACTCGACTTCGACGGAAGGACCCCATCACCGTGAGTACCCCGAGCAGACTCTGGAGCGCCAGCCCCACTGTCGGCGACGCCACGCGAGCTACCCCGCTGGCGCGCTACATCCTTCCGGAGTTTCGCGAGCGCACCGCCCAGGGCGAACGTGTGCACAACCCATATACCAAGCTCTTCGAGGAGCGGATCATCTTCCTCGGCGTGCAGATCGACGACGCATCCGCTGACGACGTGATGGCCCAGCTGCTCTGCCTCGAGTCGATGGATCCCGACCGCGACATCTCGATCTACATCAACTCCCCAGGTGGCTCGTACACCGCCATGACGGCGATCTACGACACGATGCAGTTCATCAAGCCGCAGATCACGACCGTGTGCCTCGGACAGGCGGCCTCGGCCGCCGCCGTGCTGCTCGGGGCGGGCAGCCCGGGCAAGCGCTACGCGCTCCCGCACGCGCGCGTGCTCATCCACCAGCCCTACACCGAGGGCGGTGG
>JANLWJ010000194.1:0-4308 GCA_031364455.1 Actinomycetes bacterium
TCCAGCTTCTTGGTCTCCAGCCGCGCAAGGATCCGCAGGCTCTGCGCATTGCCCTCAAAGCCGCCACACCCTTGGGCAACCTCGTCCAGTGCCTGTTCGCCGTTGTGCCCAAAGGGCGGGTGTCCGAGGTCGTGCGCCAGCCCAGCCGTCTCGACCAGGTCCGGATCGCAGCCCAGGGCCTGCCCCAGCTCGCGGCCGATCTGTGCCACCTCTAGGGAGTGCGTGAGCCGCGTCCGCGGAAAGTCGCTCTCCCACGGCACCACGACCTGGGTCTTGGCGGCCAACCTGCGCAATGACCATGAATGCAGGACGCGGGCACGGTCTCGGGCGAACGCGTTCCGCATGCTGCTCTTGCCGCTCTCGACGACGCGGACGTCGCGCGTCGTCGTATCCACTCACGGCCTCGCCCACGCCACGGACCCTACGCGACGGCAGAGCCACCCTCAGCGGGTGTCGCTCGTGTCGGCGGCGATTGCAGCCCTGCCCGCTTCCAACCGCGCGATCGGAACCCGGAACGGCGAGCACGAGACGTAGTCGAGACCCCAGTCGTGGAACATGTGCACCGACGCCGGATCGCCACCGTGCTCACCACACACGCCAAGGCTCATCGACGGCCGAACGGCACGTCCTGCCGCCACCGCCATCCGGATGAACGCCCCGACTCCGTCGGCGTCGATCGTCTCGAACGGCGAAACGCTGAAGATGTTGGCGTCCAGGTATGTCGTGAAGAAGGCGCCCTCGACGTCGTCGCGGCTGAAACCCCACGTGGTCTGCGTCAGGTCGTTGCTGCCGAACGAGAAGAACTCGGCAACGTGTGCCAGGTCACCGGCGCGAATCGCGGCTCGGGGCAGCTCGATCATCGTGCCGATGGGGATCTCCAGCTCGACGTCGCGCTCCTCGGCCACCGCTGCGATCACCCGCTCGGCCTCGTCGCGCACCAACGCCAGCTCGGTGCGCGCAGCGACGAGAGGCACCATGATCTCCGGGCGCGGTGAGCCCCCAGCCGCGATGCGGTCGGCAGTGGCCTCGGCCATCGCCCGTACCTGCAGTCCATAGAGCCCCGGCAACACGAGACCGAGGCGCACCCCGCGCATTCCCATCATCGGGTTCGCTTCGTGCATCAGCCGCACTGCCTCGAGCAACTGATGGTGCTCTGAGTCGCGGTTGCCGCGGATGTCCTCCAGCGCGACCTTCACTGATAGCTCGGTCAGGTCTGGTAGGAACTCGTGCAGCGGCGGGTCAAGTAGGCGCACAGTGACGGGTAGGCCATCCATCGCCGCCAGGAGGTCGGTGAAATCGCGGCGCTGCAGCGGCAGCAGCTCTTCGTAGACGATCGCCCGTTCGGCGTCGGACTTCGCGAGCACCAGCCGAACGACCAGTTGTTTCCGGTCGCCCAAGAACATGTGCTCAGTGCGGGCAAGCCCGACACCGGATGCCCCCATACGCCTGGCGCGCGCGGCGTCCTCACCGGTGTCGGCGTTGGCCCGGACACCGAGACGGCGCACGTCATCGGCGTGCTTCATCAGGCGCGCCACGGCTGCTACGACCGGGTCGTTCTCATGTCGGGCATCGTCAGTGGAGTCCAGTGAGCTGACGACCGGCGACGGAATGACAGCCACTTCACCGCGAAAAACCGCACCGGCGATGCCGTCGAGTGAGATGGGGTCTCCCTCTTTCACGGTGAGACCGCCTGGCCCCGTGGCGACCCGCGCCTCCTCGTCGACGACCAAGGCTTCGACACCGACGACACAAGGCTTACCCATGCCACGCGCGACAACCGCTGCGTGCGAAGTCTTGCCGCCTCGACTGGTAAGGATCCCCTGCGCCGCGATCATCCCGCCGAGATCCTCAGGGTTGGTCTCACGCCTCACAAGGACGACCTGCTCCCCCGCAGCCGCCCGAACAGCAGCCCGCTTGGAGTCGAAGACGGCACTTCCGACAGCGGCACCAGGTGACGCCGGCACTCCGGTCACCCAGGGTCGGCCGGCCTCGGCCGGGTCTACCTGAGGGAACATCAGCCGAGCCAGCTGGGCACCGCTGACGCGCCGAAGCGCCTCGTCCATGTCGATCAAACCCTCATCGACGAGCTGGATGGCAATGCGGAAGGCCGCTTCCGGCGTCCGCTTGCCGACACGGGTCTGCAGCATCCAAAGCCGGCCCCGTTCGATGGTGAACTCGATATCACACAGATCGCGGTAGTGCGTCTCAAGGCGGTGCATGTGCGCGAGCAGCTCATCGTGCTGTTCTGGGTGGCGTTGGGCGAGGTCGTCGAGCGACATCGTGTTGCGGATTCCTGATACGACGTCCTCGCCTTGCGCGTTCGGCAGGTAGTCGCCGTAGGCGCCGGCAGCCCCGCTCGCCGGGTCGCGGGTGAAGGCAACACCGGTACCACTGTCCTCACCGCGGTTGCCGAAGACCATGGCCATCACGTTGACGGCAGTCCCGAGGTCGTCGGGGATTCCTTCTTGGCGTCGGTAGAGCTTGGCGCGGTCGCCATCCCAGGATCGGAAGACGGCCAGTACGGCGGCATCGAGCTGGTCGAGCGGGTCTTGAGGGAAAGGATGACCGGTGCTCGCGACGATCACGGCCTTGTACTGCGCGACGACGTCGCGAAGCTGGTCTGGCGTCAGGTCGATATCGCGAGCGGCGCCGGCATCGGCCTTGGCTTTCTCAAGCACGACGTCGAAGCGTTGACCCGGCACATCGAGAACCGTGCGACCGAACATCTGCAGCAGTCGGCGATAGGAGTCCCATGCGAACCGCTCGTCGCTTGAGCCAGCGCTTCCAGCCAGGACGGTCTCGTCGTTGAGCCCGATGTTGAGGACGGTCTCCATCATCCCCGGCATCGAGAACTTCGCCCCCGACCGCACCGAGATCAACAAGGGGGCCGAAACGTCGCCCAGGCGGCGTCCCATGGTGTCCTCGAGCCGGCCGAGGTGTTCGCGAATCTCTGCGCCTAGACCATCCGGAGCCTGCCCCAGAGTGCGGAACGCGCGGCACGCCTCGGTCGTGATGGTGAAGCCGGGAGGGACCGGTAGGCCGAGCGAGGTCATCTCCGCGAGGTTCGCCCCTTTCCCACCGAGTAGGTCCTTGTCGTCTTTGCTGCCTTCGGCGAACGCGTAGACGTAGCGCATAGGGCCTCCCCGGTTGCTGGTGCCTGCCTTCACCGTATCTGCGCGTCGGCGTGCAGAACCCGGGCCAGAAGGCCCATCATTGGCGTGGGCCACCTCACACCCGCCCGGATCAGCCGCCGCTGACGTCCAGTTCGGCATCGGCGTCGAGAAAGTCACAGCTTTGGTCGTCGAGCCAGCCTTCAGGAAGCACGACGCGTCGCGGCGACCCTTGGCGCCCGCGCGGGACGCCGACCTCGGACACCGGGAACGGCTGGTCGGCGTCGATCTGCGCAAGCAGCGCGTCGAGCTCAGCCAAGGTGACGACCATTCCGAGCGCCGCACGCGTCTCGCTGCCGACGACGAACCCCTTGAAGTACCAGGCCATGTGCTTGCGGAGGTCGGCCATCCCGCGTCCCTCGCCCATGAGTTCGGCGAGCAGCTCACCGTGCCGTCTGACCATGACGACGACCTCACCGAGATGGGGCGGGACGGGGATCGACTGACCGCTGAACGCTGCTGCGAGATCGCGAAAGAGCCAGGGACGTCCGAGACACCCTCGCCCGACCACGACACCGTCACAGGCGGTCTCGTCGACCATGCGGAGAGCGTCGGCGGCCTCCCAGATGTCGCCATTGCCGAGCACCGGGATACCGACGTGCTGCTTGAGCGCAGCGATCGACGTCCAGTCCGCCTCCCCTGAGTAGTGCTGGTCAGCGGTGCGACCGTGCAGTGCAATGGCCGCGCAGCCGACATCCTCCGCGATACGTCCGGCATCGAGGTAGGTGAGGTGGTCACGGTCGATGCCCATGCGCGTCTTCATCGTGACGGGAACGTCGCTCGGTTCGGCCGCGCGCACTGCCTCGGTGAGGATGGCGCTCAGCAGGTCACGCTTCCAGGGCAAAGCCGCTCCGCCGCCCTTGCGGGTGACCTTGGGCACCGGGCAGCCGAAGTTGAAGTCGACGTGATGGACGCCGAACTCGCCGACGAGGATGCGCACCGCTTCACCGACGTACTTGGGGTCGACGCCGTACAGCTGCACGGAGCGCGTGGTCTCAAGAGGGTCGAAGGCCAACATGGAGAGGGTCTTGGCCTGGCGTTCGACCAACCCGCGGCTGGTGATCATCTCGCACACGTAGAGGCCGGCGCCCTGTTCGGCGGCGAGCCGTCGGAACGCGGCGTTGGTGATGCCGGCCAT
>JANLWJ010000240.1:0-1991 GCA_031364455.1 Actinomycetes bacterium
CGCGCGATCGGCGTCGCGCTGGCGGCTAGCGGCGTGTCTCTGATTGTGCGGGCGCTGGGGTAGGCGCTGGTGCGAGGCCGCTTGCGGTTATGCCACGACGGTAGGCTGTCACGCGATCTAAAGCTAGTCCGCTGCTTTCGCGACAAGCGGAAAAGCCGAGGGATCTCGAATGGATTCGATCGACAGATCGATGTCGAGCTGTGGCCAGTACAGGTGATTTTCAGTTGGCCGTTGCACGTCTGACAGTTGTTCGATCGTGGCTTTCTTGAACCACGGAAAATGCTCAAACGGAACCAGTAGCTCCTCAGTGTCGAGAAGCATCCAAAAGCCATGCTTCGAGACGTGCGTGACTTCAGGTACTGAAGTGCTGGTTCCAAGCATCGTTAAGCTCCTCAATATGCGCCTCGACCACCGTCTGCGCCTCTCGTAGCTGCCGCTCCGAGAGCCCAGTGTGGTCTGCCAGCGCCACCACTGGGGAAAGCCAGAATTTTGCCTCGCCGTCGGGATGCGCAACGTGGACCGTGATTACGCTTCTCCTCGCGAGAATCGTCGTTGTGAACGGCGGGCCGGCACAATGCCCATGACTGGCGAGGCCGTATTGGCCCGTCCGTTCCACCTATAGTTCAGCATGCGCCGCGCTAAAGCGCAAAGATCTCTCGAATGACATCTGGGCGCTTTGCCGCAATCGTGAGCAACGCCCGGGCCGCCCCTGATGGCTTACGCCGCCCTTGCTCCCACTCTTGCAGCGTCCTCATCGAAACTCCTAGGACTTGAGCAAACTGAGATTGCGACAGACCAGACTTCGCCCTGGCCTGGGTTACCTCGGATAGGGGAATGCGATGAATGCGACCCGTTTTTCCGGCCTTCATTTCAAGCACAGATGCCAGCAACTCTGCGCCGATGTCGCGCTTCGCATCTCGGGCTAGCAATTTCTTTTCAGTCATGGGCACGGAGCGCCTCCTTAATCTTCAATAAAACATTTGCAGAGACATTGTCTTGAGCACTCTTGGCATAAACGAGCAATAAATAGATACGTCCATCCGCGAGTTGGTTGTAATAGATGACTCGCACTCCGCCGCGTTTACCTGACCCTGCACGAAGCCACCGAACCTTTCGGCAGCCCCCCGACCCCGGAATGACATCACCGGCCTTCGGATTGGCCGCGATCCACGCAGCGAATGCCCCACGCTCATCCTCGGTCCAATAGTCAACACACAGCTTGCTGAAGGCCGGAGTCTCAACGATGGTGAACATGCCGCATCATACGTCAAGGACGGATGCACTACAAGCAAGCCGCACGTTCCGGTTTTGCCGCGCCGAATGAAGCGCGCAGCGGTGCGCGATGGCAAGGGCGCGCGAGACCGCGTGACGATGCTGCCCCGAACGCCTGGTCGAGCCGTTGCCGAACGGTGCAGGAGCTGCTCGGCCACAAGGACGTGTCTACAACGATGATTTATACGCACGTGCTCAATCGCGGCGGTCGCGGGGTGTTGAGTCCGCTGGATCGGATCGATCCGAAAGCGGTGGAATGAAAGCCGGTGGTGCTACGATGAGACGGTGATTCGAGGAGAAGTCAAGGCCGCGCAGTATGCCAATTTGACGACTTTTACCTACCAACCTCTTTGCCCAGAGCGGCTCTCAAGGCAGTTTGTGTATCGATACCGGTACAATTCATGCGGACTTCGAATCGGCCCGCGCGTTCTCTTCTTCCTGCAGCTTCCTCCAGAACACCTTGCCGGTGCCCGTCTTGGGAAGCGTCTCAACGAACTCGACGACCCGCGGATACTTGTAGGCCGCCATTTTTTCCTTCGCCCAGTCGATGACCTCCTCCGGCTTCACCTTGCCGCGCGAGGCGGCCTTGAGGACCACCACCGCCTTGACCGTCTCGCCGCGATAGGCGTCGCGCGTCGAGATCACGCAGGCTTCCTGGATGTCGGGATGCGCGTAGAGCATCGCCTCCACCTCCGCGGGCCACACCTTGAAGCCGGCGG
>JANLWJ010000273.1:0-2090 GCA_031364455.1 Actinomycetes bacterium
CGACGGGATGTGGGGGTCGGAGTCGGGGCAGGAGACTTCGAGCTTGAGTCTGCGATTGTGTGTGATCGAGACCAGCGGGTACACCGCGTGCAACTCGCGGCCGGCATCACCTGGCCAGTGCACCCCGCTGACACCCATGCACATCTCAAACCGCAAAGCTGCGTCATCACGGATCACCTGGGCAACATCGCGAAGGTGCTCACGCCTGATGTGCAAGGTGAGTTCATCGTGCTCGACGACGACCTTCTCGATCGCCTCGGAGAACTGGGGGTACGCCTGCTCCAGAGCATCGGCGAAAGCGTCGTACCAGCTGCCGTACGGACGGCTGGCCGCTGGCGCCACAGAGACCGCCCGCACCAGGCCGCCGAAGCCGGAGGTGTCGCCCCCGTCGCTGACCCCGAACATCCCTGACCGCACGTCGACGACGTCGATCGTCGGGGTACCTGCCGGAACTACCTCGGGAGTGGTCTCGTGCTCGCTCACCGGAGCAGACCCTTCATCTCGCTGGTGGGAAGCGCCGTCAGGGCTGACGCCTCAAGCTCGCGCTGCCACTGAACACGCTGGGCTCCGAGCTTCTCGTTCTTGATCTGCTCGTGGAGCTTGAGGATGGCGTCCATCAGCTGCTCAGGTCGCGGAGGACAGCCAGGCAGGTAGATGTCGACGGGGACGATGTGGTCGACACCCTGCACGATGGCGTAGTTGTTGAACATGCCACCGCTGGATGCGCATGCGCCCATCGAGATGACCCACTTTGGCTCAGCCATCTGGTCGTAGATCTGCCGGAGCACCGGCGCCATCTTCTGGCTGACCCGGCCCGCGACGATCATCAGGTCGGCCTGCCGCGGGGATGCCCGGAAGACCTCCATGCCAAACCGAGCCAGGTCGTACCGCCCTGCGCCAGTCGCCATCATCTCGATGGCACAGCAGGCCAGTCCGAAGGTTGCCGGCCATAGCGACCCCGAGCGCGCCCAGCCAGCGAACTTCTCGACCGAGGTGAGTAGGAAGCCGCTCGGCAGCTGTTCCTCAAGACCCATGGAGGTTCCTCCTGCGCTGGCTGAGTTCGCGGGCTAGTCCCATTCCAGCCCCCCACGGCGCCACACGTAGGCGAAGGCGACGCCAAGGGTGCCGATGAACAAGAGCATCTCGATCAGGCCGAAGATCGCCAGCTGGTCGAAGGCGACCGCCCACGGGTAGAGGAAGACGATCTCGATGTCGAACAGGATGAAGAGCATCGCCGTCAGGTAGTACTTGACCGGGAACCGGCCGCCACCGATTGGCTGTGGGGTCGGATCGATGCCGCACTCGTAGGCGTCGAGCTTGACCCGGTTGTAGCGCTTGGGTCCCGAGAGCGACCCCGCGACGATCGAAAAGGCGGCGAACCCGAAAGCCAGTACGCCGAGGAAGAGGATCGGAACGATCGGATTCACTGCCGGCCGCTCCCTTCGCGTCCTGCGTCGACCCGAGCATCGGGCCACGGATCGCCCATTATCGTAGGGCCGCTGGCGCGGAGGTCCAGGTTGGGGTCGCGGGCACCGGTCACGCCGCCGGAGCCACCTTCGTGAGGGCGTTGATGACCTTGTCCATGGCGTCTCCGTCACGGGGATCGGTGAGGTTTGCCAGCAGCTTCAAGGTGAATCGCATCAGCGTCGGGTGCGGGAGGCCGTGGCGCGTCGCCAGTTTCATCACGTTCGGGTTCCCGATCAGCTTCACGAAGACCCGACCCAACGTGTAGTAGCCGCCGTAGGCGTCCTTCAGTGCGCTGGGATAGGCCTCGAGCGCCCGCTCACGACCGTCGGCGGTGGGGCGTCCAAGCGCCTGGACGATCGTCTCGGCCGCCATCGCACCTGACTCCATGGCGTAGGCGATTCCCTCGCCGTTGAAGGGGTTGACCATGCCGCCGGCGTCGCCGACGAGCACCAGCCCGCGGGTGTAGTGCGGCGTCCGGTTGAACCCCATGGGCAAGGCAGCCCCGCGGATCGGCTGGGTGCGGTTCTCCTCACGGAAGCCCCACTCCTCAGGGGTCGTGTCGAGCCAGCGACGGAGCAGGTCCTTGTAGTCGACCTTGCCGAACGCCGAAGACGAGTTGAGGA
>JANLWJ010000317.1:0-7718 GCA_031364455.1 Actinomycetes bacterium
GGTCTGAGGGCAACATCTCGATCGGTGACGGAACGATGCTGATGTACCTGCAGGGCCGTACGGCGTCTGGTGAGAGCAGCGTCGCGTTGGTGAAGCGGGCTGAGGGGTCTGAGCAGTGGCAGTTGGTGGCAGACTCGCGAATCGCAGACGTATCCGCCATCGAGTTTGTCGTCGTCCCTGAGGGAACGCTTCAGCCCCCGAGCTTCGATGATGGGCAAGCTGTTGAGGTGCTCCCTGATATGGCGGTGTTGGCGCCGCAGTGGAGAGTCAACAGAGAGACGCCGGCCACGGTCCAGTTGGGCTGGAAGCAGGTTGCGCGCAAACAAGGAGACGCAGCGTCGGTTCGCTGGCAGGAGTGGTACCGGACAGCTGGGGCTGGGTGGGCGTCCTTCGTCGGCGAGCAGTTGCCCCAGGGCGACATCGCACACCGCCTGCTGCTAGACGTTGGCGAGGGGCGGAGCTTGGCTGAGGTCGAGGTGCCCGTCGTGGATGGCGATGGTCTCTTGGGTGTCGCTACCGGCGTCCGGTTTTCCACTATCGATCGCGAGAGTCCCGACCCTGAAGTCATCGCCCCCGCTATGCGGATGGCGGACCGCCTTGGTTGGCAGGGAGACTTCCATGTCACGTTGGTCGCTCAGGAGACGCGAGGGCTTTGGGGGCCAACCGTCGACGGTCCCGTGAACGCGCAGATGACTGTGGTGCAGCTCGATGGAGCAGAGAGGAAGCCCGTCCTAGCTGTCCTGGCCACAATGCTGGATGGTGAGGAACTCTGCTTCTCGCATAAGGAACTGGCACCAGGCGGCGTCGATGACGAGTACCTCGACCTGGCTGCCTGCGAGGTTCCCATTGCCTACCCGAACGAGATGAAGGCGATTTGGGTCTTGGGGCATTCATCCTCCGGTGAGAAACCGCCGCTTGTGAACCTGACCGTCGGCATCGAACGCGGCACCGCCCCGGTCGTTACCGAGCCGCTGATCCAGGGCGCAGACGAGATTGTGAGCGAGCTCATCTTCGGTTCCTCGCAAACTGAAGTCACCGGGTACACCTTCAATGGCGTCGAGCCATTCGAGGGGTCCGCTGTGGGGCCGTGGATGTGGCCGGCCGCCGAGTAGCTGGCGGTTAGCGCTCTGCCAAGCTCTTCGGTGGAGCCCGACTTCGGACAGTAGGCTGCGCTCACCGCGGGCAGGTGTCCGAAGTCGGTGCAGTTTGAGGTGTCTGGCACCTGCGGCGTGGCGGCGGCGAAGGTGGTGCCGTAGAAAGGACATGTGACCCAGAACCTGCTCGGCGAGCCGCCGGCCACCCTGTTGCCCGAGAACCCGACTGCCCTGGCTGCGCTGGACGCTGGAACGGCGCCGCGCACGGTGGCAGCCGCACACCCCGACTTCCCGCTCGCCTGGGCGATGCTGGCCGAGGAGGCGCTGGCTGGCGCCGACCCGGTGGCCGGCTACGCGTACGCCCGCACCGGGTACCACCGCAGCCTCGACCAGTTGCGCCGCAACGGATGGAAAGGCCACGGCCCCGTTCCGTGGGAACACGAGCCCAACCGCGGCTTCCTCCGCAGCCTGTATGCGCTTGGCGCGGCGGCGGCAGCGATCGGTGAGACGCCTGAGGCAGAGCGCTGCCAGCAGTTCCTGGTCGACTCAAGCCCCGCTGCAGCGGCGGCGCTTGCTGCCGGATGAGCGAGGAGTTTCTCGTTGTCGGGGGAGGGGTCTCCGGTATCGCCTGCGCTCGGGCGCTTACCGACGTAGGACGCCCGGTCGTCGTCCGTGATCGGGGGTACCGGCTCGGCGGACGCATGGCGGTCAAGACGATCGACGACCGTCCGGTCGACGTGGGGGCGGGCTACTTCACCGTCTCGGTACCGGCGTTCAAGAAGGTCGTCGACCACTGGCTGGACGTCGAGCTCGCCTACCCGTGGACCGACACCTTCCATGTGGGCGAACCGGGCGGCCTGATCGGTACGCGCACCGGACCGATGCGCTACGCAACTGCGCTGGGCCTGCGTTCACTGATTGAGGACCTTGCTCAGGGGCTTGCGCTGGAGCAGCACGACGAAGTAGTTGAGGTCACACCAGGGCCATCGGTGGACGGTGTGGACTACGCCGGCGTCGCCCTCGCGATGCCAGGACCCCAGGCAATCGACCTCCTCGCCGACTCCCTCCCTGCCGAGCGTGTGGCATCCGGTGGCATGTGGGAGCCGTGCACGGCGCTGATCGTCACGTATGACACCCGCATCTGGCCAGACCTCGACGGCGTCTTTGTCAACGACTCACCCGTTCTCACTTTCATCGCCGACGACGGTCGGCGTCGCGGCGACGGCGCGCCCGTGCTGGTGGCGCACGCGCATCCAGTCCTGTCAGCTCGCCACCTCGACGACCCGGAGGCCGTCATCGCGCCGGTGCTCGCCGAGTTGGAGGGCATCCTGGGAATCACCGCGAGCCCGTCGTCGGTGATCGCCAAGCGTTGGTCGCTGGCCAAGCCGGTGAACCCGCACGCTGAGCACTACTTCCTGGGCGAGAGCGGCATCGGGCTGTGTGGGGACGGCTGGCACGGACCGTCCCGAATCGAGTCGGCCTACCTTTCTGGACGCGCCCTGGGGCGGGCGATGGCGAGCCTGGGGCCGGCCGCGGCCTGAGCGCGCAGCGGCTCACATCCGCTACCCTCTTCGAGTAATCCCCCATATTCCGAGGGAGTTCTGCATGCCGGCGATCGTGCTGATCGGCGCCCAGTGGGGCGACGAGGGCAAGGGCAAGGCCACCGACCTGCTCGGCGAGCATGTCGACTACGTGGTCAAGTTCAACGGCGGCAACAACGCCGGCCACACCGTGGTCATACCGACGCCGGAAGGGCCGCAGAAGTACGCCCTGCACCTGCTGCCGAGCGGCATCCTGACGCCGGGGGTTGTCCCGGTCATCGGCAACGGCGTCGTGATCGACCCCGAGGTCCTCTTCCACGAGCTCGATGGCCTCGTCGAGCGTGGCGTCGATGTCTCGCGTCTAGTGGTCAGCGCCAACGCGCACCTGATCGCGCCGTACAACCGAACGATCGACAAGGTTGTCGAGAGGTTCCTCGGCAGCCGCAAGATCGGCACCACCGGACGCGGCATCGGCCCGACGTACGCCGACAAGATGAACCGGATCGGCATTCGGGTGCAGGACCTCTTCGACGAGCACATCCTGCGCCAGAAGGTGGAGGGCGCCCTAGACCAGAAGAACCATTTGTTGGTGAAGGTCTACAACCGTCGCGCCATCGACGTCGACGAGGTGGTCGACGAGCTGCTCAGCCACGTCGACCGCATGCGCCCGCTGGTGGCCGACACCTCGCTGTTGCTCAACGATGCTTTGGATGCTGGCAGCACCGTGCTGTTGGAAGGCGGGCAGGCCACGCTGCTCGACGTCGACCACGGCACGTACCCGTTCGTCACGTCGTCGAACGCGACATCGGGAGGTGCATGCACCGGCAGCGGCATCCCCCCGAACCGCGTTGAGCGCGTGATCGCCATTGCCAAGGCATACGTCTCGCGCGTCGGCGAAGGCCCGTTCCCCACCGAGCTTCTCGACGACGACGGTGAGCGCCTTCGCACCAACGGCCATGAGTTCGGCACCACCACAGGGCGGCCCCGCCGTTGCGGTTGGTACGACGCCGTCATCAGCCGGTACGCAGCGCGCGTCAACGGCGTCACCGACTTCGTGTTGACCAAGCTTGACGTGTTGAGCGGCTGGGAGCAGGTGCCGGTCTGCGTCGCCTACGAGGTGGACGGCAAACGCTTCGACGAAATGCCGATGTCGCAGAGTGACTTCCACCATGCCACGCCGGTCCTTGAGTACCTGCCCGGGTGGAGCGAGGACATCTCGGTCGCCCGCACGCTGGAAGACCTGCCGGCGAACGCGCGGGCGTACGTCGAGACCGTCGAAGCGATGTCCGGTGCGCAGATCTCAGCCGTCGGCGTCGGGCCGGGGCGCGACGAGATCATCCAGCTGCGCCCCCTAGTGTGAGGCCCGGTCCAGGCGGTCGATGTTGTTGCGGTTGACGTTGTCAGGGCACCACTTACTGCAACAACTTCGAAACTCGTTTGTGTAGGGTGACGATGTTATGTCCACGTGGACGATCAGGGCTGCCACTGTGGGTGACCATGCGCCGATCCTGTCTGTCCTCGATGAGTGGTGGGGCGGGCGCGAGATGCGGAGGCTGCTGCAGCCGCTCTTCTTGGAGAACTTCAGCCGCACGAGCCTGGTCGCCGAGACCGAGGATGGGGCGCTCGCCGGTTTCCTGGTCGGCTTCGTGTCTGCGGACGACCCGAGTGTTGGCTACGTGCACTTCGTCGGCGTAGCACCCGGCCGGAGGCGCGAGGGGCTGGGGCGTCGGCTGTACGACCGTTTCGACGCAGCAGTGGCCGAGTTGGGCGTCCGACGGACCAGGTGTGTGACGTCGGTCGTGAACACGGCGTCTGTGGCATTCCACGAGTCCATCGGCTTCACCATTGATGGCATCAAGGCCGACGCAGGAGTAGACGGTGGCGAGTACGTCCGGCTGTCTCGTGCCGTCGCCACGCCAGTAACTCCGGACCGCGGGCAGGCAAGTTGACCACCGATGTGGAGCGGCGAGTCGTTCAGGAGTCGCTGGGCGCGGCTTCTGGACGTTCTGTGAAGTAGCCCCTGCTTCAGTTTCCCGGAGCCTTGGCGTAGTTGGATGCGCCGCCCCAGTCGACCATCACGCACGTCTCGTCGCCCACGATCCAGGCGTCATGCCCTGGCTGGATCTCGGCGACGGAGCCGGCGTGCAGCTCGATCTCGTCGCCGTCGGCCATCTGGACGACCATCCTTCCCTGGAGCATGTACCCAACGTGGTGCACCTGACAGAGATCGGTCTTCGCGATGGGCTTGACATCGTTGGACCAGCGCCAGCCGGGCTCGAAGACGGTTCGGCCCACTTCGCGATTGTCGATGCGGATGATGTCGAGGTGTCCATTCGTGAAGGTGCGCACCTCGTCGGCCTGGTCGAATGAACGGACCTGAACGTGCTCGGACATGGGGAACTCCTTGGCGTTGGGAGGGTTCCAGCCAACGTGCTGGCGTGAATCGGCACAAGATCAATTCAGGTGGTTTCGGTCGCCCGCGGGTGACTTCCGGCATCCGGCGGACTGGGCCTACCCTGTAGTTGTTCGCGGTAGTTGTTCGCGCAAGCCCTCCAAGGAGCCGCCATGACCAGCCCCGCCCCTGACCCAGCCCGCGGTAAAGAGGTTGTCGCCCTCGACCGCAAGCACGTCTTCCACTCCTGGTCGGCTCAAGGTGCGCTGAACCCGATGGCCATCGCCGCCGCCGAAGGCTCCTACTTCTGGGACTACGCCGGTACGCGCTACCTCGACTTCTCGTCGCAGCTGGTCAACACCAACATTGGCCACCAGCACCCCAAGGTGGTCGCAGCGATCCAGGAGCAGGCTGCCAAGCTCACCACCGTTGCTCCGCAGCACGCCAACGACGTGCGTGGTGAGGCCGCCCGTCTGATCAGCGAGCTGGCACCGCCCAACCACAACAAGATCTTCTTCACCAACGGTGGCGCCGACGCCATCGAGAACGCCGTTCGCATGGCTCGGCTGCACACCGGACGCCAGAAGGTGCTGGCGGCGTACCGCAGCTACCACGGCAACACCGCGACGGCAGTCACGCTCACCGGCGACCCGCGCCGTTGGCCGAACGAGACCGGGATCGCCGGCATCGTCCACTTCTTCGGGCCGTACCCCTACCGCTCGGCATTCTGGGCCGACAGCGACGAGCAGGAGGCCGAGCGAGCGCTGCAGCACCTCGAGTCGGTTATCCAGTTCGAAGGCCCGCAGACGATCGCTGCGCTGACGCTCGAGAGCGTCGTCGGTACCGCCGGAGTCCTCATCCCACCGGCGCACTACCTAGCGGGCGTGCGCGAGCTCTGTACCAAGTACGGCATCGTCTACATCGCCGACGAGGTGATGGCCGGATTCGGTCGCACCGGTGACTGGTTCGCGTTCGACCACTTCGGCGTCGAGCCCGACCTCATCGCGTTCGCCAAGGGCGTCAACTCCGGTTACGTCCCAGTTGGCGGCGTCATCATCAGTGACGAGATCGCTGCGACGTTCGACGACCGCGTCTTTCCTGGCGGGCTGACGTACTCGGGGCACCCGCTCGCGGCGGCGTCCATCGTCGGGACAATCAACGCGATGCGCGATGAAGGCATCGTCGAGAACGCCAAGGCGATCGGCGAAACCGTTCTCGGGCCAGGACTCCGCGAGCTCGCAGAACGCCACCCGGTGATCGGCGAGGTACGCGGGCTCGGCGTCTTCTGGGCCCTCGACCTGGTCAAGAGCCGCGAGACGCGCGAGATGCTGGTGCCGTACAACGCGGCCGGTGCTGCGAACGCGCCGATGGCCGACCTGGTCGGAGCCTGCAAGAACCGTGGCCTGATGCCGTTCACCAACTACAACCGGCTCCACGTGGTGCCGCCGTGCACGGTGTCCGAGACCGAGGCCAAGGAAGGCCTCGCCATCCTCGACGACGCCTTCGGCGACATCGCCAAGCACTACACCGGCTGACCCCGTTCCCCCGCTCCCTGAACCCGAGAGCGATGCGTCGCCTGCCCCCTGGGCGCGTGCAATCCTCCAGTGGTGAATTCCGTGCGCTTTCTGCCCCTGGGGAACCGCTAAAGCGCAAGGGATCCGCCATTCCGTCTGATGCGCCACCGACACATGCCCGCCCGCCCGGCGGTCGGTAAGGTCGCCGACGTGGATGTCCTTGTCATTGGATCCGGTGCCCGCGAGCACGCCATCTGTCGGGCGCTGAGCCTCGACCCCGACGTCGAGCGCATCCTCTGCGGACCCGGCAACGCGGGAACCGCCGAGGTCGCCACCAACGTCGCGGTCGACGCGAGCGACCCTGACGCCATCGCGGCCTTGGCAGGGTCCCAGGCTGTCGACCTCGTCGTGATCGGCCCCGAAGTCCCGCTTGTGGCTGGTGCTGCGGACGCCGTGCGCGCGCAGGGCATCGCCTGCTTCGGTCCGTCGGCCGCCGCCGCTGAGCTCGAGGGCTCGAAGGCGTTCGCCAAAGAGATCATGGCCGCCGCCGACGTGCCGACAGCGATGGCGCACATCTGCGAGACGCCACAGGAGGCCGCCGCAGCTCTTGACGCATTCGGCCCGCCGTACGTCGTCAAGGATGACGGGTTGGCCGCCGGCAAGGGCGTCGTCGTCACCGACGACCGCGAGGCTGCGCTTGCCCACGCTGCCTCCTGCGATCGGGTCGTCATCGAGCAGTACCTCGACGGCCCCGAGGTCAGCCTCTTCTGCATCACCGACGGCACCACCGTCGTTCCGCTCGTTCCCGCACAGGACTTCAAGCGCATTGGCGACGGTGACACCGGACCCAACACAGGGGGGATGGGCGCCTACTCGCCACTTCCGTGGGCCTCGGAGACCCTGGTCGACGACATCCTTAGAACCGTCGTGCAGCCAACCGTCGACGAGATGCACCGGCGCGGCACTCCTTTTGCCGGCCTGCTCTACGCGGGGTTGGCGTTGACTTCGCGAGGGCTGCGCACCGTCGAGTTCAACGCCCGCTTCGGCGACCCGGAGACGCAGGTTGTTCTCGCCCGGCTGCTGACCCCGCTCGGAGGCGTGCTCAAGGCTGCGGCCACTGGCCACCTCGCCGACCTGCCCGATCTGCGGTGGACGCCGGACGCCGCCGTCACCGTGG
>JANLWJ010000371.1:0-2604 GCA_031364455.1 Actinomycetes bacterium
GACGTGTCCACCCGCTCGGCAACAGGTTGCGACGAGAGCGTAGCCACGATCGTCTCGGCCAGTCGAGGGCCGATGCCAGAAACCTGCTGAAGGGCCTCGACGTCAGCAGTCTTGATCCTCCGCACTGACCCGAAGTAGCGCAGAAGTGCCCGCTTCCGCTCCGGCCCGAGGCCAGCAATTCCATCTAGAGCACTCGAGGTGGTGCTCTTGCCACGCTTCTGCCGCTGGTAGGCGATCGCGAAGCGGTGCGCCTCATCGCGCACCCGCTGCAGCAGGAAGAGCCCTTGGGAGCTGCGGGACAAGATCATCGGCGCCTCGTCACCGGCGACCCAGACCTCCTCCAACCGCTTGGCCAGCCCCACCACCGTGACATCGGTGATCCCGAGCTCGGTAACAGCGTCGGCAGCAGCGGCAGCTTGGACCGGCCCACCGTCCACAACGACGAGCTGAGGCCGGTAGGCGAACCGCTTCGGCCGTCCGATCTCGTCATCGGCTCCCCCCGCTTCCTGTCCATCAACCAACCGCCGGAATCGGCGCCCCACCACCTCAGCCATCGCAGCGGGGTCGTCGCCACCGGGGCTCTTCACCGAGAAACGTCGGTAGTCGCTCGTACGCGGCATCCCGTCCTCGAACACGACCATCGACGCGACCGGGTCGGTGCCGGCCAGATGGGAGATGTCGAAGCATTCGATCCGGAGCGGTGCCTCCGGCATCCCAAGGGCTTCTTGCAGCTCCTCGAGAGCAACTGCCCGGGCCGTGAGGTCGCCGGAACGCTTCACCTTGTGAAGTGCCAGTGCGTGCGAGGCATTTTGCGCAACTGTCTCCATCAGGCTGCGTTTGTCGCCGCGCATCGGCATCCGGACGTCGACGTGAGAGCCCCGTCGTTCGGAGAGCCATACACTCACGAGCGCCGGATCGGTCGGCGCAACACCGGTGAGCACTTCGCGCGGGATCGACTCTGGGACCAGCTCGCCATAGAGGTACGTGAGAAACTGCTCCATGAGGGCCGGACCATCGACGTCATCGAGCTTCTCGGTGACGGTTCCACGCTGACCACGGACGCGTCCACCGCGAACGTGAAACACGTGGAAAGCCACTTCGAGCTCGTCCTCGACCATGGCGATCACGTCGGCGTCGGTGTCGTCCGGCAGCACCACCGTGTTGCGCTCGAGGGCTCGTTCGAGCGCGCGGATGTCGTCACGGAGTCGGGCCGCGCGCTCGTACTCCTGCCCTTCCGCCGCTTCCTGCATCAGGCGCTGGCGCTCCTTCATGAAGCGACCGGTGTCGCCGGCGAGGAAAGCGCACAGATCATCGACGAGCACCCGGTGATCTTCGGCCGTGATCTGGTCGACGCACGGCGCCGTGCACTTGTCGATGTAGCCGAGCAGGCACGGACGCCCCATTTGGCCGGCCCGCTTAAAGACGCCGGCACTGCACGACCGGATCGGAAAGACCCGTAACAGCTGGTCGAGGGTTTCGCGGATCGCCCAGGCGTGCGAGTAGGGACCGAAGTAGCGCACCCCCTTGCGCTTGGAGCCGCGCATCACCTGGGCTCTGGGGAACGTCTCCCCCACGCTGACGGCCAGGAATGGGTAGCTCTTGTCGTCTCGGTACTTGACGTTGAAGCGCGGGTCGAACTCCTTGATCCAGGCGTACTCGAGCTGGAGCGCCTCGACCTCGGTGGCCACCACTGTCCAGATGACCGACGCCGCCGCCCACACCATGGAACGGGTGCGGGGGTGCAGAGCGTCGGGGTCCTGGAAGTACTGACCCAGCCGGCTGCGCAGGCTCTTGGCCTTGCCGACGTAGACAACGCGCCCTTCGGCGTCCAGGAACCGGTAGACCCCTGGACGGTCCGGGATGCTGCCCTGGGCCGGGCGGTAGAGCGCAGGATCCATGGGAACGCGCTACGCGCGCACCACCGACTTGCCGTCGACGGTGACCTCTACGGGCGGCAGCGGTGCCGGCGCCGGACCGGCGACCACTGACCCGTCCGCGATGGCGTACTTCGAGCCATGACATGGGCAGTTGATCGTGCCGTCGACAACCTCAGACACCGGACACCCCTGGTGCGTACAGATTGATGAGAAGGCGACGAACTCGCCTCCCGACGGCTGTGTGACGACGACCTTCTGATCGTCGAGAATGATCCCGCCGCCCTCGGGGACCTCCTTGGTCGCCACCAGCACCTCCGCGCTCGCACCGGCACCGTCTCCGCCGCCGGTGTCTGCACTCGAGGCCGCGGGGGTTGGCGTCGGATCGGTCGCCGTTGCCTCGTCCGACCCACAGGCAGCCAGTGCGGGGCCGGCGACTACTGCCGCACCGGTGATGGCGGCTCCGCGCAAGACCGTCCGGCGATCGACGGCAGGTTTCAACTCGTTCATGGGGCACTCCGGTTATGAAGGAGCAAGCTCGCTCCGGGTGATTGCGATCCCTCTGGGGCAGCCTATGTCTCAGCGCCAACACCTACGACTCCTCCGCCCCTGACGACGCCATGGGCCTCCGTGAAGCACCCTGAATCACCCCACGGGGGTTGTCGGTGCCGTGGTTTAGCGTGGGGGTTGGTCGAGTTGGTTCATGGTGATGGCGCAGCCTGAGTTGCGC
>JANLWJ010000374.1:0-4257 GCA_031364455.1 Actinomycetes bacterium
GTTTCAAGAGGACAACCTCGATCACACCTGGCGCATTGCGACGTACGACACGCGTACCGCAGACGAGCTCGCCGTGCTGATCACCTCGCTGCTGGCCCAACACGGCGGTGGGACCACGGTCACCGGGATTGCCCTGTGCTCCACCGTGCCGGTGGCGCTGCACGAGATGCGACAGATGTGTACGCGCTTCTACGGAGACATCCCGGTCGTCGTTGTCGAACCTGGCGTGCGCACCGGCGTTCCGATTCTGACCGACAATCCCAAAGAGGTCGGGAGCGATCGGATCGTCAACTCGTTGGCTGCGGCCACTTTGTTTGGCGGCCCGGCGATCGTGGTGGACTTCGGCACTGCGACCACGTTCGACGCAGTGTCGGCCAAGGGGGAGTACCTCGGCGGTGCGATCGCTCCTGGCGTTGAGATCTCGGTGGAGGCGCTCGGCGCGCGCGGCGCCCAGCTGCGCAAGGTCGAGCTGGCGCGGCCGCGCTCGGTCGTTGGACGCAACACCGTCGAGGCGCTGCAGTCCGGCATCCTGTACGGCTTCGCAGGTCAGGTCGACGGGATCGTGCATCGGATGGCTGCTGAGCTGGCCGACGACCCTGACACCGTGACGGTGATCGCTACGGGGGGCCTGGCACCGATGGTGATCGACGAGTGCGATGCCATCGACGAGCACGACCCCTGGCTCACGCTCCGCGGCCTCAAGCTCGTCTTCGAGCGCAACACCGACTAATGCCCATTCGGCGGGCTTGGGGGGATCGGTAGCCTTGCGCGCATGACCCCTGATGCCCTCCCCGCCGCTGGAGCCGAGCCTGCGACCGATGCTGCTGCCCGTTCCGAGCAGGAGCAGGTTCGCCGGCAGAAGTTGGCACGCATGCAGGCCGAGGGCAACGACCCCTACGCATTCGGCTATTCCCGGACCACGGACGCCACCACCTTGCGGGCGCGCTTCACCGACCTAGAGCCCGACACGTTCACCGGCGAAACAGCCGGCGTCGCCGGCCGTGTCGTGCTCAATCGCGTCAGTGGCAAGATCATCTTCGCGACTCTCCGCGACGCGGCGGCCGACCTTCAGGTCATGCTTACCCTCGATGCAAGTGGCCAGGAGCTTCTCGACCGTTGGAAGAACGACGTCGATCTCGGGGACCATGTCGGCGTCACCGGCGAGGTCATCACCTCAAAGCGGGGCGAGCTGAGCGTTCTTGCGTCGGGCTTCCAGGTCACCAGCAAGTGTCTGCACCCACTTCCGGAGAAGCACGCAGGGCTCACCGATCCCGAGGCCCGGGTACGCCAGCGCTACGTCGACCTCATCGTGCGCCAGGAGGCGCGCGACATGGTCTATCTGCGCTCCGGAGTGGTGCGATCGCTACGCGAGACACTGCAGGGCAACGGCTACATCGAAGCCGAGACGCCAATGCTCCAGGTGATGCACGGCGGCGCCAACGCACGTCCATTCGTCACCCACATCAACGCCTACGACATGCCGCTGTATCTGCGCATTGCACCCGAGCTCTACCTCAAACGGCTACTCGTCGGTGGTGTCGACCGGGTCTTCGAGATCAACCGGAACTTCCGCAACGAGGGCGCTGACTCAACGCACAACCCCGAGTTCACCATGCTGGAGATGTACGAGGCATACGGCGACTACGACACCATGCGGTTACTCACTCAGCAGCTGGTGCAGAACGCCGCCATCGATGCTTTCGGCCAAGCGGTAGCCCGGCGCGCCCAGCCGGACGGGTCGATCGAAGAGTTCGACCTCTCCGGTGACTGGCCGGTCAAGACCATGATCGGTGCTCTCTCCGAAGCCCTCGGCGAGGAGGTCGGGCTCGACACCCCCGCAGAGGTACTGCGCAAGTACTGCGAGCGCTTTGAGATCGAAGAGCCGCAGGACGCATCCGTTGGCATGCTGCTCGAAGAGCTCTACGTCGAGCTCGTCGAGAGCAAGACAACGACGCCGGTCTTCTACAAGGACTTCCCGAAGGAGAACGCGCCACTCACCCGCGTCCACCGCGACGACCCTCGCCTCACCGAGAAGTGGGACCTCGTCGGGTGGGGCGCTGAGATGGGTACCGGCTACTCCGAGCTGATCGACCCGATCGACCAGCGCGAGCGATTCCTGGCCCAGGCAGCTCGCGCTGAGCGCGGTGACGATGAGGCCATGCGCCTGGATGAAGACTTCCTGCGCGCTCTCGAGCACGGCATGCCTCCCGCCGGTGGGCAAGGGATGGGCGTCGACCGCCTGGTGATGACGCTCACGGGGCTCGGAGTTCGCGACACCATCCTCTTTCCTCTGGTGAAGCCAGAGTGAGTGCCGCACCAGTCGAGATCCGGGAGGCCCGCACAGGCGACGTCCAGACGATCCGGCACCTCGTCGACACCTATGCGGCTGACCGCATCCTGCTGTCGAAGGCGACTGTCACCCTCTTCGAGGACGTCCAGGAGTTCTACATCGCCGAGGTCGACGGTGTGGTGGTCGGTTGCGGCGCACTGCACGTTCTGTGGGAGGACCTCGCTGAGGTTCGTACTCTCGCCGTCGACCACAACTATCGGGGACGTGGGATCGGCGACCTGCTGCTCCGTCGGCTCTTGCAGCAGGCGCGGCACCTCGGTGTGGCTCGGGTCTTCTGCCTCACCTTTGAGGTCGAGTTCTTCAGTCGACATGGCTTCGCCGAGATCGACGGGGCCCCGGTGTCGCACGATGTCTTTGAGCAGCTGCTCGAGTCGTACGACGAAGGAGTGGCTGAGTTTCTCGGGCTGGAGCGGGTCAAGCCGAACACCCTCGGCAACGCTCGAATGCTGCTCGTGCTGTGAGGCGCTAGTCCTCTTCGAGCGCCACCGGGACGAGCTGCTTCTGGTAGGCCCGCAGATCCGGCGGGGACTCTTCGAACGGTTCGACGTGTACGTAGCCGCTGGTCTCAAAGAGCAGGATGGCCTGGGACAACGCGTCGTAGACCTCGATGCGGATGAAGTCGAATCCTGCTACTGCGCCGGCACCCTCGAGGGCTGAGAGCATGCGGCGGCCGATGCTGCGGCCGCGCAGTACAGGGTTGACCCAGAGGCGACGGATCTGCCCGATCTTGGGCCCGACCTGGCGGAGCGACCCACAACCGACCACATTGTCGCGGTCGTCGAGGGCGACAACGAAGAAGCTGCGCCCAGAGTCGTCGCGGGCCTCCTGGGCGACGTCAATCTCGAGGACGTCGGCACCAACGAGCTCGACCATCTCGTTGAGAAACTGGTTGATCGCCGCCTGGCTGCGGGGGTCGGTGGGATCAAGCGCCTCGACGCGGACCGATGTCATAGACGAGACCCTATTCCCTGCGGTCGTCGACCGACGTCAAGGGCACGCCAAGGCCGAGACCGGCTCGCTCACGCAGTTGTCCACAACGTTGCTGGTAATAGCCGGAAATGCATTGGTGTGAAATGATGAATAGCGGTCGGTACGAATACCTTCGTAATTGCTCATACAAAGATTCGAAATAGGAGCAACAAATGGCGCAGAAAGTCCAGGTCGTCCTGATCGACGACATCGACGGGGGCCCGGCCGATGAGGCAGTCAAGTTCGCTGTCGACGGCACCTCGTACGAGATCGACCTGTCGGCGGCCAATGCCGCTCGCTTCCGAAACGCCGTTGCCGAGTTCGTCGGGCATGCCCGCAAGGCGCCAGGGCGCTCCAGCGCACGGCGTCCCCGCAGCGCAGGTGGCGGCAAGAGCGCCCAGATTCGCGCCTGGGCCAGAGAGCGGGGGCTCCCGGTCAACGAGCGTGGCCGGATCCCAGCTGACCTGGCGGCGAAGTTCGAGGCAGCGCAGCAGGGGTAGGAGGGGACTTCGGCGGGAATCGTTCGCTGATGGCGTAGGAACACCCCTTCGCCCTACGGAACGCCAGGTCAGCAGCCGACGTTGTAGGGAGAACACTGTTGTGGGTGGGTCTGCCCGCGGTGGAGAACGAGAAGGGTTCGCTCTCCGGGGTTAGCATGCGAGCAGGCCGATGCACTGCAGTAGCGGGCCCCGCCCGTGCCGCACGCGGATCACCCAGAAGGAGACGCGAAGATGTTCGAGAGGTTCACTGACCGCGCCCGGCGGGTGGTTGTGCTGGCCCAAGAAGAGGCCCGCATGCTCAACCACAACTACATCGGCACCGAGCACATCCTGCTCGGGCTGATCCACGAGGGCGAGGGCGTCGCGGCCAAGGCCCTCGAGTCGTTGGGCATCTCACTCGAAGCGGTGCGCCAGCAGGTCGAGGAAATCATCGGCCAG
>JANLWJ010000462.1:0-2851 GCA_031364455.1 Actinomycetes bacterium
GCTGCCGGACGCCGACCTCGACCTGGCGGCCGACCAGGCGATCAACGCTGGTTTCGGCTCAGCGGGCGAGCGCTGCATGGCGATCTCGGCGCTGATTGCCGTTGAGAGCGTTGCCGATGAGCTGGTGGCCAAGATCAAGGAGCGGATGGCGACCCTGCGTACCGGTGACGGTCGCCGCGGTGCCGACATGGGCCCGTTGGTCACCGGTCAGCACCGCGACAAGGTGGTCGGCTATGTCGCTGCCGGCGTCGACGAGGGCGCCACGTTGGTTGTGGACGGCCGTGACGTCGAGCCCGACGGCGACCCGAACGGCTTCTGGCTCGGCCCGACGCTCTTCGACAACGTCACTCCGGACATGAGCATCTACACCGACGAGATCTTCGGTCCGGTGCTTTCGGTGGTCCGCGTCCACTCCTACGACGAGGGTCTGAAGCTGATCAATGATCACCCTTACGGCAATGGCACTGCGATCTTCACCAACGACGGTGGCGCCGCTCGCCGGTTCCAGAACGAGGTCGAGGTCGGCATGGTCGGCATCAACGTGCCGATTCCGGTACCCATGGCCTACTACTCGTTCGGAGGCTGGAAGAACTCGCTCTTTGGTGACACCCACGCGCACGGCCTGGAGGGCGTTCACTTCTACACCCGCGGCAAGGTGGTCACGAGTCGTTGGCTCGACCCGAGCCACGGCGGCATCAACCTCGGGTTCCCGCAGAACGCCTGATCTGCCCAGGGCCAGCACGATCGTTCGTCCTCACCCATATGGCGGTAGGCGCCGCTGAACTAAAGGCCGACTATCACTTGTTGTGAGTGGGGTATCTGTAGCCAGGGGGAGCCGCGACGTCATCGACGTCATCGTGGCGTTCCGCCACGCCCTGCGTGAGGTGCCCCCACGGCAGTGTCCTGAGGTGGCGGCTGAGTATCTCCGTGACCTCTTCGACGGGTCCGCGGCAGCGCTCAACCTGATGGACTACGGGCACGCGCGCTACCAGACGCTCACGACCGTTGGTCAGCTCGCGCCGGAGGAGAGTCGTGCTCCGCAGTCGGAGTTCTACCCGTTCTCAGACTTCCCGTTCACCACGCAGCACTTAGCGCGCGGCGGGGCATACCGGTCGACCCTGCAGGATCCGAACTGCCCCGAGGAGTACCGGGAGCTGCTCACCGCGCAGCGACGTACTGACTGCCTTGGTGCACCGATACGCCTGGAGGGGCGTGCTCTCGGCGAGTTCTGGGTGGCGCGGGACAGTGGGCGTCCGTTCGGTGAGGTCGACGAGGACCTCGCGGTGGCGTGTGGCGCGACGCTTGCCCGATTCTTCCGGCCCAGCTGGGCCGCCGCGGGCTGAGAGCGATTGCGTCTGCCGGTAGGGTGCCGCCATGACGCGCTATGGCCCCATGTTCGGCCCGGACATCACCTTTCTCGGCGTCCCCGCCTGCGACCTGGACGAGCCTGCGACCTACGCCGACGCCGACGTAGTCATCCTCGGCGCCCCCTTCGACGGCGGGACCAGCCATCGCCCCGGAACTCGCTTTGGACCAATGGCGATGCGGTCGACTGACTACCTGCCACAGGACGGGCTCCGACCCCACATGGCGATGCGCGTGGAGGCGCTCACCGAGGACCTGCGTGTTGTCGATGCCGGCGACCTAGAGGTCTACTCCGGAGATGTCGTCAGGAGCTGTCAGATCATCGAGGACGCGGTAGCGCAGATTGCCGCAGCAGGCAAGATCCCCTTGGTCCTCGGAGGCGACCACACAGTCACCTGGCCCGACGTCACAGGTGTGGCCAGGGCGACAGGATTTGGCCGGGTCTCGATCATCCACTTTGATGCGCACGCCGATACCGGTGACATCGAGTTCGGGTCCCTGTACGGCCACGGCCAGCCGATGCGAAGGCTGATCGAGTCCGGCGCTGCGCGCGGTGACCGCTTCCTGCAGCTCGGGCTGCGCGGCTACTGGCCGGGGCCGGAGACCCTCGACTGGATGGCCGACCAGAAGATGCGCTCTTTCCACATGAGCGAGATCGTCGCTAAGGGGCTCGACCAGGTACTCGACGAGGCCTTCGTCATCGCCACCGATGACTGCGATGGCGTCTTCTTGTCCGTTGACATCGATGTGTGCGACCCCGGCCACGCGCCCGGTACCGGAACCCCTGAGCCCGGTGGTCTGACGGCGCGGCAACTCCTTGATGCGGTCTCGCGGATCTGCTACGAGGTCCCCGTTCTCGGCATCGACGTCGTCGAGGTCTCTCCGCCCTACGACCATGCCGAGATCACTGCTTTCCTCGGCAACCGGGTCGTGTTGGAGGCGCTGTCAGGGATCGCGCGTCGGCGCAAAGATGGCGGGCAGGTGCTCTGGGACAGGGCAACTCCGCTTCTGGAGGGACGCGGTACCCAGCGACACCCCCAGGAGGGCTAGTTTCTCCTACTCAGGGCGCGGCCCTGACCTGCGGATATCGCTCTCAGTAGTCATCGTGACACTTTGTGTTCACCCATTTGGCCGTCTAACAAAGTCACCCTGCGGAACGAGAACATTACGCAGGGGGGGGTTGAGTCTTCGACTCCCCAATCGTCGCGACTGATTTGGGAAGGGGAGCGATGAACAAGGTAACCAAGGAATTGGTGGTTCGGGGCAGCGCTGCCGCGGCCGGACTTATGGTCCTGGTCTCGGTGGTCGGCGCCGGCACCAAGTGGATGTAAGGGAGGCGAAGGGCGGCGGGTATTCAATCTCGCACAGCGATGGTGCAACGCCTGACAGCGTAACAGTGACATGCAGTTGCGGAAGCAAAGGAAGCGTCACAAAGACCTGTCCCACTACCACATACACATGCGATTGCACAGGTTCGAGTCCTGTC
>JANLWJ010000469.1:0-3956 GCA_031364455.1 Actinomycetes bacterium
CCATGCCCCCAACCCCCGAATGCGAGACGGCGGCAAGCGCGGCATCTACCGAGAGCGGGGTGTCGATGATGGCAACAGCTGACTGCATGGAGACGACGTCACCATCGAGGTGCGCAGAGATGACGAAGTGGTGACCGAGACCGTCACGACCGAGGCAAACCCCGACGATGTCGAGCGTGCCTACCTCGGGGTGATCCTTGGGATCGGGTTCACCAGTCCCGTTGAGGTTGACCTCAACCTCGACAACGTCGGTGGGCCGAGTGCCGGGCTGATATTCAGCCTCGCCATCGTCGACTCGCTGACACCGGAGCAGCTGGCGGCCGGTCGGTCCATCGCAGGGACGGGCACGATCTCTCAGAATGGCCGGGTCGGGCCGATAGGCGGCATCGTCCAGAAGATGTACGGGGCCAGTGAGAACGGCGCCGAAGTCTTCATCGCACCACGGTCGAACTGCGCCGAGGTCGTCGGCAACGAGCCGGTTGGCCTTGACGTCATCGCCGTCAGGACGTTGGAAGAGGCCGTTAAAGCCCTCGAAGGCGACGGCGACCTGCCGCGCTGTCCGGCAGGATAGCCAAGCATCGACCTCAGCTGAGGGTGTGCATGAGTAGATCGCCGAGGCCGGTGATCAAGTCCTCGCCGACGACGACGGTCTCTGGCGAGTCATGCAGACGGAGACGGAGAACGGTGCAGCGGCTCCCGTCCCGCAGCACCGCCATCGTCAGTCGGAGCTCGTGCTGAGACTCCCGATCTGACCCGGTCGGTGGAACCATGATGCGCTCAGCGCTAACGGCGACGCCGTCCACCGAGGGGGGCCAGCCGATCCCCCCGAGCAGCTCGTCGAGGTCGGTGTGGGCCGGCAGTCCTTCCTGCTCGATGGTGGTCCACGGACTGTCAGCGGCGCTCCCCGAGAGCTGGGCGGCCAGCGACGGCTCACGCTCGAGCAGCTGGCTCGTGTCTGAGATGGCGAAGAGCCGGGCCGGCTGGTCCCATCCGTCGGCAGCCACGTAGACGTCGAGGTCTCGGGTTGTCCGCTCCAGCGCCGGGGGAATCACGCAGGCCATCGTGGCATGGGACCAGGGTGCGCGCCGATGCGCGAAGCACAGTTAGTGTGATGGGGTGAGTTTCGACGCCCCACCGCCATCCGCCCCGCCGCAGGGACCGCCATCTGGACCCAGGCCACGAGGGTCACGCCGTCGCGGAGCGCTGCTTCCGACTCTGGCGATCCTCGCGCTGTTGCTCGTGGCGTTCGCGCTCTTCGCCGGGTACTACACCGACTGGCTCTGGTACGACGCGGCCGGCTACTCCTCGGTCTACCGGACGCAGCTCGTCGCTCGGCTCGTGCTCTTCGTCGCCTTCTTCCTGGTGGCCAGTGGTGCCATCGTTCTCAACGGCTACCTGGCCTACCGGTTCCGCCCGATCTTCCGTGCCATCTCGCTGGAGCAGCAGAGCATGGACCGCTACCGGCTGGCGCTTGACCCGTTCCGTCGGATCCTGCTGATCGGATTCGCCAGCCTGGTCGGGTTCTTCTTCGGCGCTGCGGCCATGTCGGAGTGGCGGACGCTGCTGGCTTGGCTCAACCGCACCACATTCGGGCAGGTCGACCCTCAGTTCGGCGTCGACGTATCGTTCTACGTCTTTTCCTTGCCCTGGTGGCGGTTCCTCGTAGACAGCGCGATGGTCATCGTCATCTTGAGCGGCCTGGTAGCTGCCGCGATCCACTACCTCTACGGGGGAATCAGCCCGGGGACACCGGGTGAGCGAACGACGCCTGCGGCGCGCGCCCAGCTGTCGGTGCTGATCGGCATCTTCATGCTGCTCAAGGCTGCGGCCTACTGGCTTGACCGCTACGAGTTGGTGATCACGCCCAACTCGCTCTTCACCGGGGCCGGCTACACAGACGTCAACGCGCTGATTCCCGCCAAGACCATCCTCACGTTCGTCGCTCTCATCAGTGCTTCGTTGTTCTTCATCAACGTCTTCCGGCGGACGTGGCGGTTGGCTGTGCTCAGCCTCGGGCTCCTGGTACTCAGCGCTGTTGCAATTGGATGGATCTACCCCAGCGTTGTTCAGCAGCTTCAGGTCGATCCGACCGAGGACGTGAAAGAGGCTCCCTTCATCGAGCGAAACATCCAGGCGACACGCAGCGCCTACGGCCTCGATGGGATTGAGGTCAGCGAGTACATCCCGAACCAGGACCCGGACGCCGCCGCCTATGCCGAGTCACGGGGGACGCTCGAGAACGTGCGACTCATGGACCCCTCCCGGCTCTCGCCCACGTTCGACCAGCTGCAGCAGGTGAAGGGCTTCTACACCTTCCAAGACCCACTCGACGTCGACCGCTACACGATTGACGGAAAGCAGGCCGACGTCATCGTCGCCCCGCGCGAGATCGACCTAGCCGGCGTCCCAGCCGATCAGCGGAACTGGATCAACGACCACCTCACCTACACGCACGGCTTCGGCTTGGTTGCCGCCTATGGCAACCGGGCCGATGCCAATGGTGAACCAGACTTCGCTGAGTTCGACCTCCCACCGCAAGGCGTGCTCGACATCGAGCAACCCCGCATCTACTTCGGAGAGAAGGCCCCGGACTACTCCATCGTTGGCGCTCCGGAGTCTGCCGAACCCCGAGAGCTCGACTTCCCTGATGACGCAGCAGAGAATGGCCAGCGCTCGTACTCGTACACCGGTGACGGCGGCGTTCCCATGGGGTCGTTCTTCAACCGGCTCATGTACGCCTGGCGGTTCCAGGAGACGAACATCTTGCTGTCCGACACCATCAACGCCGAGTCGCAGATCATGTACGTTCGCGACCCTAGTGAGCGCGTCGAGCGCGCCGCACCCTGGCTCACCCTGGACGCCGACCCCTACGCAACCGTCGTCGACGGTCGCATCGTTTGGATTGTCGACGGGTACACGACCACTGATGCCTACCCGTACTCGCAGCTTCAAGAGTTCGGCGAGGCAACTGCCGACTCGCTGACTACGCAGGCAGGCAGCTCAGTCGTCCCGATTCGTGACCAGGTCAACTACCTGCGGAACTCCGTGAAAGCAACCGTCGACGCCTACGACGGCACTGTCACGCTCTACGCCTGGGATGACTCTGATCCGCTGCTTCAGACGTGGTCGAAGGCGTTCCCCGGAACGGTGCAGCCGCGCGAGGACATGAGCGCCGAGCTGATGGCCCACGTGCGGTACCCCGAGGACCTCTTCAAGGTGCAGCGCGAGGTTTTCGCTCGGTACCACGTCACAGACCCGCAGATTTTCTACACCTCCCAAGACCGTTGGCAGGTGCCGATCGACCCGACCACACCTAGCGCCGGAGATGTCGCACAGCCTCCCTACTACCTCACGCTGCAGGTGCCCGGGCAGACAGAACCCCGGTTCTCGCTCACGACGACGTTTGCGCCCTTCAACCGCGAGACGCTGGCAGCCTTCATGGCGGTCAACAGTGATGCCACAGACCCGGAGTTCGGACGTATTCAAGCACTGGCGCTGCCCCGCAACACGACCTTCCCCGGGCCGAGCCAGATGCAGAACAATATCGAGTCGAACCAGAACGTCGCCAACGCGCTCCTGTCACTGCGTCGAGGTGGGAGCGCGGAGGTCGAGATCGGCAACCTCCTGACGCTACCCGTTGCCGGCGGTCTGATGTATGTGGAGCCGGTTTACGCGAGAGCCACGGAGGGCGCCTCGTACCCGACCCTGCGCAAGGTGATCGTCTCGTTCGGTGACGCGGTGTCGATCGCCGACACCTATGAGGAGGCACTCGGTCTCTTCTTCGATGGGGTGCCTATCGACTCCGGAGTCGATAAGGGCGGCAACGGCAACGGCGGCGGTAACGGGGGAGGCGGCGGCGGTGGTGGAGGCAATGCGAGCGATGCGCAGCAGCGTCTCGAAGCGGCTCTCGAGGATGCTAGCGCCGCCTACGACGTCGGTCAGCAGGCGTTGGCCCA
>JANLWJ010000566.1:0-5871 GCA_031364455.1 Actinomycetes bacterium
GCGACTGGGGCTGAGACGGTTGGCAAGTTCTTGATGGGCACGGTCAAGGGTGATGTGCATGACATTGGGAAGAACTTGGTCAACATCATGTTGGAGGGTGCTGGTTTTGAGGTGATTGATCTGGGGGTGCAGGTGGCTCCGGAGAAGTTTGTTGCCGCGATTGAGGAGCACCAACCGGACATTGTCGGGTTCAGTGCGTTCTTGACCACGACGATGCCGATGTTCAAGGCGAACATCAATGCGTTGGAGAAGGCTGGGTTGCGCGACAAGGTGATCGTGATGGTTGGTGGTGCCCCGGTCACTCAGGAGTACGCCGATGCTGTGGGTGCTGATGGTTACGCCGCCGACGCCTCCACCGCGGTCCGTCGCGCCAAAGACCTCCTCCAAAAGCGACGCGCACTGGCCAAGGCCTGACCCCATGCCCAAGCTGCTACCCATCATTGAGCACGCGGTCAAAGGACCGGTGTGGGACTGCCGCATGTGCGGCCAATGTGTCCTGCACTCCACCGGCATGACGTGCCCGATGACCTGTCCCAAAACGCTCCGCAACGGGCCTTGCGGTGGTGTGCGGGAGAACGGCAACTGCGAGGTCGTCCCCGAAATGCGCTGCGTCTGGGTCAAGGCTGAGGAGCGCAGTCGCACGCTTCCGCTGCTTCCGAAGTCTTGGCGCGAGCACATTCACGAGCTACGGCCGCCAGTCAACAACCAGCTCGAAGGTGATGCGTCGTGGAGCAACCTCCTCACCGGGCGCGACCGTGAAACTCCGGCAGGCTGGCGTGGCGAGTCGCTGCCCACCGTTGACGAAGCCACCCCCGAGCTCTCGCTCGTGGAGTACGAGGGACCCCTCGAGACACCCTTCCACTCGCCGCGTCACTAGTTTCGCGGCACGATACGGGGGTCGCATCGGCGACTGCCCACCACAGAAACAGGAGCAGCATGCACACGGTTCTCAGCTCGGCAAGCAAGCAGGTCATCATCGGTGACGACCAGCCCTTCTGCATCATTGGCGAGCGCATCAACCCGACCGGTCGAAAGATGTTCCAGGAGCAGCTGCGGGCCGGTGACCTATCGGCCATCGAGACCGACGTCGCAGCACAGGTTGCCGGTGGCGCCATGGTCCTCGACGTCAACATGGGCGTTCCGCTGACCGATGAGGCCGAGCTGCTGGCCAAGGCGGTCAAGCTGGTGCAGTCGCTCACTGACATGCCGCTCTGCATCGACTCGTCAGTCGTCGAGGCGCTTGAGGCCGGCCTCGGCGCCTACCAGGGCAAGGCGCTGGTCAACTCGGTGACGGTAGAGGACGAGCGCATGGAGCTGATCCTGCCGTTGGTCAAGCGCCACAACGCCGCAATCATCGCGCTGCCGAACGACGAGTTCGAGATCCCGATCGACCCGACGCGCAGGGTTGAGCTGACCAAGAAGTTCGTCGACATCGCAACGACGAAGTACGGCATCCCCATCGAGGACATCGTCATCGACCCATTGGCGATGCCGATCGGGGCAGACTCGCTGCACGCCGACCGAACCATGGAGGCGATCAGCATGATCCGCGACCAGGTCGGTGTGAACATGACGCTGGGCGCGTCCAACGTCTCGTTCGGCATGCCCGACCGTCACACGCTGAATGCGGTCTTCATCCCCATGGCCATGCGCGCAGGTCTGACCAGCGCGATCATGGACGCCCGTACCCCGCAGGTGGTAACCGCCGTAAAAGGAGCCGACCTCATGCTCGGCCATGACGAGTGGGGTGCGGCCTGGATCCAGCAGCACCGTGCCAAGGAAGCGGCAGCCAAGACCGGCTGACCTGCGCCCTTAGGCAGACCTACCCCTTGGTGATGACGATGGAGTCCATGTCGCCGGGAAAGTGCTCCCAGAACGTTGTCTCGGTCACCTGTTCGGCACCGAAGTTGAGCTGACGGGCACTGGACAAGTTCACCAGACTGGCAGGCTTCGTGTAGGTGGTGGCGTTCTTGGTCAACGAGACACTGGTTGCCGTCTTCGCGCACTTCAGCGTGTGCCAGGCCCCATCGTATAGGCCGCTGGCGCTGACCTGCACATAGCCGGTGTTCCCAGTTTGGTCCCGCATGGCACAGACCAAAACCGTGTTACCGGTGCTCTTCCTGTAGATGAGCTCCATCTTGTAGTAGGCACCGGCCAGCTTGGACGCACCGCGGCGCACCAGCGATAGATCATGGGTGTAGACGAAGCCAGCGGGCAGCCGCATCGTCACGCCGTAGGAGTAGTTCTCCGTGTCTGGGTTGATGGTGCTAGACGCCGGAACCGAGATGTAGGCGCTGTCTCCAAATGAGTAGTACTCACCGGTTGCCGTGACGTTGTGCAAGGTGCCGTCGTTACCCTGGCCGGAGACATCGAAGGCGAGGGGGCTCGTGACCGTTCCGATGTAGTTCAGCACAGTGGTCGTTGAATCAGATACACGCTTGGTGAGCACGATTGAGTCCATGTCGCCGGGGAAGTGCTTGGAGAACGTCGTATCGGTCACCTTCTCGGCACCGAAGTTGAGCTGGCGATTGCTGGACAGATTGCCGAAGGTGGCCGCCCTCGTGGTGGTAGCAGCATCCTTGCTCAGCGAGACACGGGTTGCTGTCTTCGAGCACTTCAACGTGTGCCAGGCTCCATCGTTGAGGCCAGTCGCTGTAGTCGACACGTAGCCGGTATGCCCTTTCTGATCACGCATTGCGCATACCAGAACCGTGCTACCGGTGGCCTTCTTGTAGTCAAGTTCCATCTTGTAGTAAGCACCGGCGAACGTGGACGCACCGCGGCGGACCAGCGACAGATCATGGGTGTAGACGTAGCCCGCAGGCAGCCTCATCGTCACGCGGTAGGAGGCGTTCGCCTTGCCCGGGTTGATGGTGCTAGACGCCGGAACCGAGATGTAGGCGTCTGTGCCAAACGAGTAGTGCTCACCGGTGGCCGTGACGCTGTGCAAGGTGCCGTGGTTACCCTGGCCGGAGGTATCGATGGCGAGGGTGCCGGGTTCTGTGCCGATGTAGCTCAGCACGGTCGTCGTAGCAGCAGATGCGGGTAGGGCGGCGCCGAGAAGGCCCGCCGCTGCGAGCACGCCGAGCGCCAGGGTGCGCTCCCGACCAAACAGCTTCATTAATCCTGCCTTCGTGAAAGTGGGTCCACTGGTCTCCCGTTCGACCCTCCCATGCCGGCGGGACTGAGCGCAGGCTAAGTCAGACCCCCGCCTGCGTCCGTTGCGCTCTGTGGAACGGTGAAGCCAAAGGGTATACACAGGGTGCCTTGATTGATATATCTTTTCTGTGACCTCCCCGGTCGAGATCCTGCAACCTGACGCCCGCTCGCAGTCCGAGCAGGCGTACTACGCGTTGCGCGAGCTGATCGTCACCCTCGAGCTGCCGCCCGGCAGCCTGGTCGACGAGCCAGAGCTCATGGAGCGCCTCAACCTCGGTCGCACCCCCGTCCGCGAGGCTTTGCGGGCTTTGGCGCAGGCGAAGCTCGTCGAGGTCTACCCCCGCCGCGGCATGTTCGTGGCGCCCGCTGACGCCCGCGACCTCGCATCCCTCTCGGAGGTCCGCTGCGTCCTCGAGCCGTTCGCCGCCCAGCTGGCCTCCCAGCGCCTGACCGACAGCGACCGGGTCGAGATGGAGGCCCTTTTCGACGAGTTGGACGCCGTAAGCGTCAAACCAGCCGGACGCCGCCTGATCGAGATCGATCAGCGGATTCACCGCTTCGTCTACCGGGCAGCGCACAACAGCTTCCTCGAGTCGGTGCTCGACGAGCACTACATGCACGCACTTCGCATCTGGTTCCTCGCTCTCGACAAGGTGACCCACCTCGAGGACGCTGTCCTCGAGCACCGCGCGATTCTCGACGCCATCCGTGATGGTGACGCCGACCGCGCCGCCTCTGCCATGCAGACCCACGTCGACGGATTCGAAGGGTCGATCCGCCGATCGTTGTAGCCAGACCCGTCCACCTCCACATCGCAGAAGAACGAAACGAAAGGGACGTCGCCATGAGCACCCTCCCCTCGCAGGCGAAGGCCGTCATCATCGGTGCCGGAATCGTCGGCAACTCGATGGCGTACCACCTGGCCCGCCTCGGTTGGAACGACCTCGTGCAGATCGACAAGGGCCCGCTGCCCAACCCCGGCGGCTCGACCGGCCACGCGTCGAACTTCATCTTCCCGGTGGACCACGCCAAAGAGATGGCTCTGCTGACGTTCGACAGCGTCCGACAGTACAAAGAGATGGGTGTCTTCACCGAGTGCGGTGGCATCGAGGTGGCCCGCACCGAGGAGCGCATGCAGGAGCTGTGGCGCCGTATGCAGTCGGCGAAGTCCTTCGGCATCGACGGCTGCCAGATGCTGACCCCCACCGAGTGCGTCGAGCTGGTTCCGTACATGGACCCCGACGTCATCCTTGGCGGCTTCTACACACCGGGCGTTGGCGTCGTCGACTCGCTCCGCGCCGGCACCATCATGCGCGAGAAAGCGCGTGACATGGGCGCGCTGCAGACCTTCGCCAACACCGAGGTCACCGGCATGGTGGTCGAGGACGGCCAGATCAAGGCGGTCGAGACCGACAAGGGCACCATCGAGGCGGAGTACGTCGTCATCGCGACCGGCCTCTGGGGCCCCCGCATCGCCAAGATGGCTGGCGCGTCCATTCCGCTGACCCCAGCGGTCCACCAGATGATCGACGTCGGCCCCGTTCCGCGGTTCGCCGACGCCAAGGGAGACATCGAGCACCCGATCGTGCGCGACATGGACACCAACATGTACGAGCGCCAGCACGGCAACGGTCTCGAGATCGGCTCGTACGCGCACCGCGCGATCCTGCATGACCCTGAGGAGCTTCCCTCGGTCGAGGAGGCCCAGCTTTCGCCCACCGAGTTCCCGTTCACCGCTGAGGACTTCGAGTTGCAGTATGAGCAGGCTCTCGAGCTGATGCCGGAGATCGTCGGCGACGAGACCGTCGGCCAGAAGTACGCGATCAACGGTCTGCTCTCACTGACGCCCGACGGCATGCCACTGCTGGGTGAGACTCCCGAGGTCAAGAACCTCTGGTCGGTCTCAGCTGTCTGGATCAAGGAAGGCCCCGGTATCGGCAAGGCAGTGTCTGAGTGGATGGTGCTCGGAGACTCCGAGATCGACCTGCAGGCATCCGACATTGCTCGCTTCTACGACCACCAGAAGACCCGCAAGCACATCAAGGAGCGCACCGCCGAGGGATTCAACAAGACCTACGGCATCGTGCACCCGAACGAGCAGTGGGCGTCCAACCGCAACGTCCGCCTCTCGCCGTACTACGAGCGCCAGAAGGCACTCGGCGCGGAGTTCTACGAGACCGCTGGCTGGGAGCGTGCCTTCTGGTACGAGAGCAACGCCGGTCTGGTCGAGAAGTTCGGCGACGCTGTCATGCCGCGCGCAGCTGAGTGGGAGTCACGTTGGTGGTCGCCGATCATCAACGCCGAGCACCTGCAGATGCGTGAGACTGCCGGCCTCGTCGACCTCACCGCGTTCGTCGAGTTCGACATCCAGGGCCCCGGTGCTCTCGATGCCGTGCAGCGTGTCTGCATGCGGCAGATGGACGTGCCGATCGGCCGCGTTGTCTATACACCCGTTCTGTCGGCCGGTGGCGGCTTCAAGTCCGACCTCACGGTGATGCGCCTCGCGCACGATCACTTCCGCGTCGTCACCGGTGGTGCGCACGGGATGGCCGACCTCAAGTGGTTCGGTGACCACCTGCCTGCTGACGGTACTGCTCAGATCACCGATCTCACGTCGTCCTTGACCACGCTCGGTATCTGGGGTCCGAACGCACGCAAGATCCTGGAGTCCATCACTCGTGACGACGTCTCGAACGAGGGCTTTAAGTTCGG
>JANLWJ010000040.1:0-5568 GCA_031364455.1 Actinomycetes bacterium
AACAGCTCGTCGACCTGATGTGGCCAGATCTGTCCCCGCACGCCGGCGCCGCCAACGTTCGCAAGGCCGCGCACCACGCCAGGACGACGCTGGGCGCCCCAGAGGCCGTGGTCCTGAAGGACGGGCTCGTCAGCCTCTTCCCGGGCACCGAGCTGAAGATCGACGCCGAGGAGTTCGAGATCTCGGTGGACCTAGCGCTCCGGGACGGCGGCGTCAGCAACGCCGCAGACGCCGCCGACCGCTACGCCGGGGACCTGCTGCCCGATGACCGCTACGAGGAGTGGGCCGCCGAACCGCGCGACCGGCTGCGCTGGAAGTACCTCGAGGCCCTCCGCAAAGCAGGCGCGTGGGAGCGCGTCACGCACGAGGAGCCAGCGGACGAGGAAGCCGCCAGGGCGCTGATCCGCGCCTGGCTCGAACGTGGCAACCGGCACGCAGCGATGCGCCAGTTCACCCTGCTCCAAGACCACCTGGCCAGGGAGCTGGGGGTTCGGCCGAGTGCTGAGACGCTCGAGCTGCTGTCCCAGATCCGAGCTGTCACTCCGCCAGCGCCACACCCCTCTCCGCTGGTGGGACGCGAAGCGGAGCTGGAGCGTGCTCTCGCCGGCTGGGCCCAGGCCCGCGAGGGGCGAGGCTCGGTGCTGCTGTTGTCCGGCGAGGCGGGAATCGGCAAGACCCGGTTCTGCGAGGAGCTGGTCGCGGCGGCGATGGCTGACGGCGCGACCGTCCTGCGGGGCGCAGCCCACGAGGACGAGGCGTCGACTGCCTTCGGGATGGTGCTCCGCATCGTCGATGACCTCATCGTTGAGCGCCCAGAGCTGGACGCGCTGCTCGGGCCGGACGCGCGCGGCCTCGTCAGCGGATCGGCTGCGCGCTCCCCGGGTGGACTGTCGTGGCGCGAGGCGGCAGCACCGGGGATCGAGTGGCAGCGCTTTTCGTCGTCGGTCAGCCAGCTGGTGACCAGCACCGCTCGGGGCAACGGGCTGCTGATGGTGATGGAGGACGTCCATGACGCCGACGCCGGGTCGCTGAAGCTGATCGGCCACCTAGCCACGGTGGTCGCGCAGGAGCCGGTGCTACTCGTGGTCACCCATCGCAGTGAGTCGAGTGCGCCAACGCTCGGCCGACTTCGCGCCCAGTTGCTCCAGCAGGGACACGTCGCAGAGCTACGTCTCGACCGGCTCGACCGTGACGCCGTCAAGGCGCTGGTCGCCGACCGGAACGGTGCGCCGACGGAGGCGGTGCTCAATGAGATCTGGGAGCTTGCCCAAGGAATCCCCTTCTACACCGAAGAGCTCGCTGCCTCCCTCGGGACCGAGGGAAGGATCGAAGTCCCCGAGCGCATCTACGAGGTGATCTGGGCGCGACTGGACATGCTCGATGCCGAGACCCGACAGGTACTGCGCCAGCTGGCGGTCGCCGCCGAGACCTTCACCGTTGACGATGTCGTCGCACTCGTCGCAGGTGACTGGGATACCGCCGCCGCATGTTTGGACGAGGCACTCGCGACCGGCGTCATCGAGGAGCGGGGATCGTCCTACCGGTTCCGTCATGCCCTCACCCGCCGGGCGCTCGAGCGGTCTCTGCCCCGTCACCGACGGCGGCAGGTCCACGCCGAATGCGCCGCGCGCCTGGCTGAGGTGGACGGCGCTGCCGCCCGGGTGGCATACCACCTGCAGCAGGCAGGGGACCATCCGGCGGCGGTCCCCTGGCTCGAACGCGCCGCACTCGAGGCGGCCGCCCTCGGTGCCTACGGCGACGGGCTGCGACTCACCACCGAAGCCTCGGTTCTCGCGCGACCAGGCGACCGGGCGAGGCTGCTGGCGCTGCGCGCCGACATGCTCTACGCGACCGGAGACTCCGCCGCCGCGAGCGCCTACGACGCTGCAGTCGCCACCGCTGCGCCCGAGGAACGCCCCCGGCTCTGGACGATGAAGGCACGGGTTCTGCTTGCCGCCGACAACGCCGACGAGGCGGCGCGTGCGCTGGAGTATGCCGAACCCACTCGCCCTGAGGATCAGATCGACGCGCAGCTCGTCTCGGGGCTGGTCGCCTGGGCGCGAGGATCGGTGGACGCCGCCGAGCGGGACGCCACGGCAGCCCGCGAGCAGTCGATCGCCAACGGATACCTCCCCGGACTGAGTGAGGCCGCCGAGCTGCTCGGGCTGGTGGCCCACAGCCGCGGCCAATGGCGCGACCGCGTCAACGATGAGCTCACCGATCTGGTCCGTCGCCCCGAGCAGGTTGCTGCGAGCGTCTTCGACGCGCACCTGTGCCTGGCGGAGTACCTGCTCTACGGCCAGCAGCCCTACGACGAGGTGATCGACTTCGCCGCCGAGCTGCGCGCGACCGCCACGCATAGCGGGGCCGGTCGCGGCGTGGCGTTCGCCACCTGCGTCCTCGGCGAGGCCGAACTGCTCTCGGGGCAGCTGGGCCCGGCGGAGGAGCACCTCGTGCAGGCCGCCGCTCTGCACGAGGCAGTCGGTGCCAATGCCGGCATGGCGCTCTCCCTGCAGCGACTCGCCGAGCTCGCGCTGGCCCGCCACGACGTCGAACGGGCCGTAACCCTGCTCGACGAGTCCGAGCGGGTGTCCCACGGGCTGACCCTCGAGCGGCACCTGCTCGGGAAGATATATGGGACCCGGGTCAGGGCGACGCCGGACCCTGCGGATGCGATGCGGGTCGTTGAGCGGGGCGAGGCCCAGATGGCGGAGGTCCCGGTCTGCCAGCCCTGCACCATCGGGTTCTTCGTCGCCGCGTCCATCGCCGCGTCCCGAAGCGGTGACGTGGTCGTGGCAACGCAGTACCTCTTGCGCACCGAGCGGGTATCGGCCGCCTGGCCCGGTGGCGGCTGGCACGCTGCCGTGCTGGAGTGCCGCGCCGCCCTTGCCGCAGCCCAGGGCGACGAGGAGGCGGCAACAGTTCTGCTCGAGCGGGCGGCCCAGCGCTTCGAGCAGGCCGGCCAGCCGGTCGACGCCGAGCGCTGTCGCACCGGACACGGCTGAGGAACACCGGAGGAACGCGCGGTTCCTAACGTCCTTCTCATCACGCGGCGGCCACCGGTCGCCCCCTTCCGGAAGGACCGTCATGACGACCACCACAGTTCGCAACGGCATCGACGTCGACCAGCTGGTCGCCACCGTCGACCTCCTCAAGAACGACGACAACGTCGGAGTCTTCACGTTCAGCGCATCCAGCACCTGGGACAGCGGGACCCACAGCACCGGCAGAATCGGCACGTTCGTCCACGCCGGAGAGACCGACACCAGCCGGACCGAAGAGTTCACGTCGCACGGCGATGAGCCTCCTGTGCTGCTGGGCTCAAACAAGGGACCGAACGCCGTCGAGCTACTCCTGCAGGCGCTCGGGTACTGCTACGCGGTCGGATACGTGGCCAATGCCGCCGCGCAGGGCATCGAGATCACCAGCATGGAGTACGAGGTCGAAGGCGATCTCGACGTCCGCCCGTTCCTCGGACTTCCCGGCCCGCGTCCGGGCTTCACCGCGATCCGCGTCAAGGGCACCGTGTCGAGCCCGAACGCCACCCCGGAGCAGCTGCAGGCCTTGTGCCGATACGTGCAGGACACCTCTCCGGTGCGCGACTGCCTGGCCAACGCCGTACCCGTTGAGACCAGCCTCGAGATCGTGTAACCCCCAACCGGACACAAGGGAGCCGACCATGACCACCATCGTCGATGTCACTGAGCTCGAGGCCAAGGTCAAGCTGATGTACCAGGCCGTGGCCGACCGCCCCGATGACGACTATCACTTCGAGGTGGGTCGACCGCTGGCTGAACGGCTCGGCTACCCGCCGGCAACGCTCGACCAGATCTCCGCCGGAGCCGTCGAGTCATTCGCCGGCGTCGGGTACTTCCACGACCTCGCCGACCTCCACGTCGGCGAGGTCGTGCTCGACCTCGGCTCTGGCTCGGGGATGGACGCCTTCGCTGCCGCGCTGGCCGTCGGGTCAGCCGGCAACGTAACCGGGCTGGACATGACGCCGGCGCAGCTGGACAAGGCACGCCGGATCCAGGCGAGCGACGGGCCTGACCATGTTGAGTTCGTCGAGGGTCACATCGACGACCTGCCATTCGCCGACGGGCAGTTCGACGTCGTCATCTCCAACGGCGTGATCAACCTGGCTCCGGACAAGGCGGCGGTGTTCGCCGAGGCAGCAAGGGTGCTGCGCCCGGGCGGCCGGCTGGCGCTCGCCGACATCGTCACCCAGGTGCAGCTCACCGACGCCATCACCTGCAACGTCGACCTGTGGGCGTCCTGCATCGGCGGAGCAGCCCAGGTCGACGCCTACCAGGCAGCGATCGAGGCGGCGGGGCTGGCCGTTGAGGTGGTGCGAACGAACCCGTACGAGTTCTTGTCGGACCAGGCGCGCGGCGCCAGCACCTCATACGGTGTGAGCAGCGTGTCGGTCCTGGCCAGGAAGCCAGCTCTCTAGAGGGCATGCGTCGTCGTAGTCACGTGAGCACCTGAGGGCGGGTCGCCATGACAGTGGAGCAGATCTCCGGCCGCACCCTGGCCGGTCTCGACGGTGACCCCAGAGAGGTCGGCGGCGAGACAATCGCGCAGCTGGCGAGGGGGCTCTCCGGCGAGCTGGCGTGGCCCGGCAGCGGGGAGTACGCGGCAGCTACCCGGATCTGGAACGGAATGGTGCACCGGCGCCCCGCCCTGGTGGTGCGCGCGTCCGATGCCGTCGACGTGCAGCGGACCGTCGAGTTCTGTGCCGAGCACGAGGTCGAGCTCTCCGTCCGTGGAGGAGGACACCACATCGCCGGGCTCGCCCTCTCTGACGGCGGCCTCACGCTCGACCTGTCGGCGATGCGGCTGGTGTCGGTCGACCCCGACAGCGGAGTCGTCGATGTAGGGCCTGGGTGCACCCTCGGCGATGTCGACCGGGCCACCCAGCAGTACGGGCTCGCCACCACCCTCGGCTTCGTCTCGCAGACCGGAGTCGCTGGCCTGACCCTGGGAGGGGGGTTCGGCTACCTGACGCGGCGCTTCGGCTGGACCGTCGACGACCTGCAGCAGGTCGAGATCGTCACCGCCGACGGCTCGCTCCGGCAGTCCTCGCTGCGCGAGTCGCCAGACCTGTTCTGGGGCGTTAGAGGTGGCGGCGGCAACCTCGGAGCCGTCACCGAGTTCGCACTCGGCCTGCACCCGGTCGGACCACAGGTGACGGCGGGGGTGATCGCGTGGCCGGCGGCCGATACCAGCTCGGTGCTCGACCTGTTCCGGCAGGTCACCGCGTCCGCCCCCCGTGAACTGACGCTGGCCGCCGTCCTGCGGAACGCACCGCCGGCCCCGTGGCTGCCGACCGCTGCGCACGGCACCCCGATCGTTGCCCTCGTCGTCTGCCACTCCGGGAGCCTGGCCGACGCCGAGGCCGACCTGGCGCCGATCCGAGCGCACCGTCGTCCGCTCGCGGACGCGACGGGCGTCAAGACGTATGTCGAGCAGCAGTCCATGCTCGACGGGACCCAGCCTGCTGGATTGCACCACTACTGGAAGTCGGAGTTCCTCCCGGCGCTCGACGACGACTTGCTTGACGTCGTG
>JANLWJ010000047.1:0-8312 GCA_031364455.1 Actinomycetes bacterium
CCTTCTTCGCCTGGCCCGGCGGGACGTGGGTGGCCTCGCCGGCTGTGTCGTCCTTCTTGGCCTGGCCGGGGGGAACATGTCCGGCCTTGTCGGTGTCGTCGGCACCGTCGGTGTCTTCGCTCCCTTCTGAGTCACCTGCCTCATCCCCAGCCTTCTTGCCGCAGTCGCTGTGCGCTGCTTCAGAGACGGCAGCACCGTGGCCAGGCCCAGGGGATGTGCTGTGGGCGACGCCAGAGACGTACTCACCGTGGTTCTTGGCGTCAGCGCAGGCGTCCGGGGCCGGCTCATCGACCGGTTCGGTGACGGGGTCTTCGGTCGGATCGTCGGTCGTCTCGTCTGTGCCGTCATCGCCTGGGTCTTCGGTCGGGTCGTCGGTCACCTCCGGGCACTCGACGGGCTCTGGCTCCGTCGTCGGTTCTGGCTCCACCGTGACCTCAGGGTCGACGGTGACTTCTGGCTCGACCGTGGCGCCGGGGTCAACTGTCGCCACGTCACCTGGGTCAGCTGTCGGATCAGCTGTTGGATCGTCGACTGGCCCGTCCGTTGGGTCGATCGAGGGGTCGGAGACCGGCTCCTCGGTCGGGCAGTCGACTGGATCGGTGACCGGCTCGGTCGTGGCGACCGGTGCCGGGTCGTCGGCGAAGAGGTCGGTCCCCGTTGCGGCCTCGGCCGTTCCGGCGAGGAGGACAGTGGCGGCGAGTACGAACCCGCCGACCTTGGCCTTGCCGAGAGCGGTCGAGAGGAAGGGATGGGTGCTGGGGGTCACGGTTCCTCCGAGATGATCGGGTGTGTTACCCGTTCGTCTCCGAAGGTAGCGACGCTGTTACCCCGTGTCAGCGATGATCACCCAGATGGACTAGTCCAAGCGGGCCATGTCCACCCACCCGGCCTAGGCCTTTGCAGCCCCTCCCTCGGCGGCCAGCTCGGCCAGTGCCACCAAGGTGCGCATCGCGGTTCCTGTGCCACCCTTCGGGGTGTAGCCGAAGGCCTCGCCCTCGTTGAAGGCTGGTCCGGCGATGTCGAGGTGCGCCCAGGTGACGCCGTCCGGAACGAACTCCTTGAGGAAGAGGCCGGCCACCTGCATGCCACCCCACCTTTCGCCGATATTGGCGATGTCGGCCACCTTCGAGTCCATCGAGGAACGCAGCTCGGGGGGCAGCATCATCGGCCACATCTGCTCGCCGACGGACGTTGCCACCGCGTGCACCTGGGAGCGGAAGTCGTCGTCGTTGGCCATGATCCCCGACGTCTTGTTGCCCAGAGCGATGACAGCAGCCCCGGTGAGTGTTGCGATATCGACGATCGTGTCCGGCTTGTCCTCGCCGGCCCTGACGATTGCGTCGGCGAGCACAAGCCGACCCTCAGCATCGGTATTGAGCACCTCGACGGTCTGTCCACCACGGATGGTGATCACGTCGCTGGGTCGCTGGGCCGATCCGGACGGCATGTTTTCGGCCATCGCCATGTAGCCGGTCACGTTGATCGTGGGTCTGAGGCGTCCGATGGCAGTCAACGCACCGAGAACGGCCGCGGCGCCACTCATGTCGCTCTTCATCGCGTCCATGTTGGCCGCCGGCTTGATCGAGATGCCGCCGGAGTCGAAGGTGATGCCCTTGCCGACGAAGGCAATGTGGCGCTTGGCCTTGGGGTGCCGGTAGCTGATGCGCACCAGTCGCGGCGGGTTCACCGATCCCATGCCGACGCCGAGCAGCCCGCCGTACTTGCCCTTGGCGAGAGCGGCCTCGTCGAGCACCTCGATGTCAAGCTTGAGGCTGCGACAGGCCGACACGGCGGCGTCAGCGAACGCAGCCGGTGTGAGGTCGGACGGTGCGGTGTTGATCAGGTCACGGACCAGGTGCAGGCTCTTGGTGACCGTCTTGACCGAGGTCACGACGGCGGCAGCGTCCTTGTCCTGGGCCAAGGGTGTGGCTACGGTGACCGCCTTGACTGGCACCTTGTGCGCCTTCGCCGACTTCTTTCGGTACGTGGCGAAGCCGTAGGCGCCGAACAGGGCACCTTCGGTAACGGCCCTGAGCTCGTCCTCGGTGGCGGCCGGCAGCGCGAGCGCGACGCTCTCCATTCCCGCTGCGGCGCGCACGGCGTTGCCGGCAGCTCGGCGTAGCCCCTCGGCACCGGGTACGGAGTCGCCGAGCCCCACCACGATCACGACGGGGGAGGCCACCGAGCCAGCCTTGGGGATGCGCGTGACCTGTCCGGCGTCCCCGGTGGCGCCCAGCGAGGTGAGCGCGCGCGTCAAGGCGCGACCGTAAGCGGTCCCGACAGGCGTCGACCCTGGGGCGAGCTTGACTCCGTCACCCTTCTTCAGCACGCCGATGACGATCGCGTTGGCGCGGATCCGGGCGGGGTTGCTGCTGCTCAGCTCGATCGAGGTCACGGAGGCTCACTTTCGGTTCTCGAGGCGGTCGCCACACAATAGTGCGAGCGCCCCACCGGTAGCCTCCCGTGCATGACCTCCCTCCTTCTTCACACTCCGCTTTACGATCGTCACCTGGCACTGGGCGCGAAGCTGGCCGACTTCGGTGGCTGGGAGATGCCGATCGAGTACCCCGGTGGCGGCGTCCTGAAGGAGCACGCTGCCGTGCGGGATGCCGTTGGTCTCTTCGACGTCTCGCACCTAGGGAAGATGCGGGTGAGCGGTGAAGGTGCCCGCGACTTCGTCAACGCGCAGTTCACCAACGACCTCGCGCGGATCGGTGCCGGCCAGGCGCAGTACTCGATGCTCTGCAACGACGATGGGGGAGTGGTCGATGACCTCATCGTCTACCTGCGCGCTGACGATGACGTCTTCGTCGTGCCGAACGCGTCGAACACGGCTGCGGTGGTAGCGGCGCTTGCATCGCGGGCGCCGGCTGCGATCGCGGTCGAGAACGAGCACACCGACTACGGCGTGCTCGCGGTGCAGGGTCCCCGGTCAGACGCGGTGATGGCGGCGCTCGGTCTGCCGCATGAGCTCGGCTACATGGCGTTCGTTGACGCGCAGTTCGCGGGCACGGCGCTGACCGTCTGCCGCACCGGCTACACGGGCGAACGCGGATTTGAGCTACTTCCGACGTGGGGGGCCGCCCCGGTCCTCTGGGATGCGTTGATGGCCGTCGTCGCCACCGAGGGCGGTCGGCCGGTCGGACTCGGCGCCCGCGACACGTTGCGCACCGAGATGGGCTACCCGCTGCACGGGCAGGATCTGTCGCTCACGATCAGCCCGGTTCAGGCGCGGGCTGGCTGGGCCGTTGGCTGGGGCAAGCCGGACTTCGCCGGACGAGACGCGCTGCTTGCTGAGAAAGAGGCCGGCTCCGCGCGTCGGCTGTGGGGTTTGCGCGCAGCCGACCGGGGCATCCCGCGTCCACACATGGAGGTCAAGGACGCAAGTGGTGCGGTGATTGGCGAGGTGACCAGTGGCACGTTCTCACCGACGTTGCGCGCGGGGATCGGACTGGCCCTGCTGGACGCCGCCGTTGTCGAGGGCACCGAGGTCAGCGTCGACGTCCGCGGCCGCCCGTCCACGATGGCGGTGGTCCGCCCGCCCTTCGTGGACGCTTCCCCCCGCTGACGCCGTGAGCCCGCCGAGTGTCCGCAGGTCAGGGCAGCAGAAGGACGAGCGAGACTAGGAACGCGGTGAAGGCCACTTGCTCGGCCGACCCCAGAACATCTCCGGTGATCCCGCCGAACCGGCGTGAGCAATGGCGCCGCCATATCTCGGCAACGCCGAGTGCCAGAGCTGCGCTGATGGCCACCGGGGTGACCGTGTCAGCGACGGTGAGCGCTGCCCCTCCGGCAACGAGGGCAACGGAGCCGATGGCGACGACAAGGGTTGAGGCGGGAGAGAGGCTCTCCGCCGCTTGTGCGCCAAGGCCTTCGGACGACGCAGCACGAACGCCGGCACGACAGGTCAGGGCGAGTGCGGCTCGGCTGACGACGGCAGCGCCAACGAGCGCAACTGCGGAAAAGCCATTGTTCGGCGTCCAGAGGAGCTGCCCAAGCGCCGCGACCTGCGCCAGGACGACCAGCACCAGGGTGACGACTCCGAAGGGGCCGATGTCTGAACGTTTCATCACCTCGCGTGCCTGTTCGGGTGGACGACCGCTGCCGAGTCCGTCGGCCACGTCGGCCAGCCCGTCAAGGTGCAGGCCTCGTGTCAGCACAGCGAGTGAAGCGACGCCCGTCACCGCTCCGAGCAGAGGCGCATCGCCTGCCTCTGCCACACCAAGTGCGGCGGCCCATGCGATGCCACCCAGCACCACACCCACGAGCGGGGCGAGTGCCAGAGCCTGACCCCAGGTGCGCCTGGAGACCGTTGCTGGAAGACCCACCGGCAGCACGCTCAACGTGCCGAACGACAGCCGGACGGCGTCGAGCACTGCTAAGCCTCGGCGTCGTCGGGTGCGTCGTCGGGTGCGGCGTTCGATGCATCGTCGAGCACTTCTTCAGGCACGTCGGGGACGTCGTCGTGCGGTCGGTCGGAGACCCCCGCCTCGTCGAACGTGGCCATCTCGGTGAGCGTCGCCTGCGCTGCGCGCACGATCGGCAACGCAAGAAGTGCTCCGGTGCCTTCGCCGAGGCGCAGCTGATAGTCAAGGAGCGGCTCAAGCTGTAGCCGGGCAAGCACGTACTCGTGCGCCGGTTCAACCGAACGATGTCCGGCCTGCCACCACTTGGCGGCTCGATAGGCAACGCGGTGGGCCACCATCGCGCACGCTCCTGAGACCAGTCCGTCCAGGATGACCGGTGTCTTGCGAACAGCCGCCTGCAGCAAGAAGCCGGTCATGGCGGCGAAGTCGGCACCGCCAACCGTGGCGAGCAGAGCGATCTGGTCAGCTCTGACGGGACGTCCCCGCCGCATTGCGTCACGGACGGCGGCGGCCTTGCGCATCCAGACCTCGTCGTCGATGCCGGTGCCGCGCCCCGTGACAGCACCGGCGTCGCGTGAGGAGAGCAGCCCGATCAGTGCGGCAGCTGGAGTGGTGTTGCCGATCCCCATATCGCCGGGGATCAGCAGGTCGGCGCCGGCGTCGACCTCCTCGTCGGCGATCGCCACACCGGCAGCGAACGCCTGCTCCGCCTCGTCGCGGGTGAGCGCGTCCTCGATGGCGATGTTGCCGGATCCATGCCGCACCTTGTAGCGCGTCACCTCTTCAGGGATTCCTGGGATGTCGGTAGCCACCGACATGTCGACGACGCGCACGGTGGCTCCAGAAGTGCGCGCGAGCGCGTTCACGGCGGCACCACCGGCGACGAAGTTGAGCACCATTTGCGCGGTCACCTCGGGTGGGTATGCCGAGACGCCGGATGTAGCAACTCCGTGGTCTCCGGCGAAGATGACGACACGGGCGCGCTCGAGCGAGTGCGGCGGGCACTGTCCTTGGGTCGCCGCGACCCAGGTCGACAGCTTCTCGAGGCGCCCGAGCGCCCCCTCGGGCTTGGTCAACACCAGTTGACGCGCCTTGGCAGCTTTGGCGAACTCGTCAGCAGGACGGGTGATCTCGTCACGGAAATGCTGAAGGTCGACGCTCACTGGTCGTACCTTTCCTCGCATGCGGGGTGAATGGCGGTCATAGTGGCACCGGTCGGCCGGCAACCATGAACACGACGTCGTCGCTGCGCTGGGCGAGAGCTGCGTTGAGCCGTCCTTGCGTGTCGCGGAAGAGTCGGCCGGACCGCGTCGCCGGTACGACGCCTTGCCCCACCTCGTTGCTGACGGCTACGACCTGCGCCTGTGTCATCTTCCACGCGTCCAGCAGGAGGTCGATCTGCTTGTCGACGAGGCTGAGGTCGCCGTCCCATGCGCCGGCATCATCGATCACCCTGGTGAGCCAGAGGGTGAGGCAATCAACGAGCAGGGTGTCACCGCGTCCTGCCGAAAGCAGCAGGGCAGCGATGTCCGCGGATTCGACGGTCGTCCAGTGTGCTGGCCGGCGAGCTCGGTGATCGGCGACGCGGCTGGCCCACTCGTCGTCGCCGGGTTGAGGCGGTGCGGTGGCGACGTAGGTGACGCGCTCGGCTGCTGCGAACAAGGACTCGGCGTACCGCGATTTACCGGACCGAGCACCGCCGACGACCAACGTGCGATGCGGCGATGCGATTCGCTCGTCAGTGGTGGGGCCGGTTCGGACGATCGTGCCGTCTGCAACGACACGGGCTCCCCACGGCTTCAGTCGCTCGCCAAGACCGATCGGATTGTGGTGCGAGAGGTGAACCGCGATGACGTCGCTTCTGTCGTTGATGGCCCCGATCGCCCTGAGACGGCGCAGCTGGTCAGGGAAAGTCGCAAGATCGAGATGCTGCGTGCGGTGTTCGAGGAAGTCGCCGAATGTCTCCTCGAGTAGGACCACGTCGAAGGAGGCGTCGGCTACGGCGCCAACCGTTGCCTCCGAGAGTGGTCCGGTATCGGTGGCGTAGAGCAGTCGCGCACCGTCTGATGCCGTGACGTCGAAGAGGACTGCTTCACCGATCGTTGCATCCCCGTGCGTCGCTGCCAGCACTCGAACGGTGAAGCCATCGCACTCGATGATGTCGTGTGCGATGACTGGGTGCAGGTTCACGGGGTCGTCCGGCCCGATCCAGTCGCGCAGCTGGTCGATGACGCCGTCGGGTGCGTAGACGTCGAGCTGCTCACGCCTGCCGGCCCAGTGGCGGAAGAGCAAAGCCGCGGGTCCGAGGTGATCGGAGTGTGCGTGCGTGACGAGCAGCGTGCGAACACCGGACAGATCGGCACCGTGACGGGTTGCGGCCGCTGGCACCTCCGGGCCACAGTCGATCAGCAGCCGGTCGTTGACGAGCGCGCTCGTCTGACCCCGGATGACGCCGGATCTGCGCGCTGAACCGCAGGACGCGCACGTACAGAAGGCGTTGGGCCACCCGTCGGCCGAACCAGTGCCGAGCAGCTGGATCTTCACAGCGTCACCGGTGTCGCGGGTGTCGGGAGTCTTGGGGGAGGCGTGAACGTCGGATTGGCACCGAAGGCAGCGACGCGATGGGCACGGCGCAGCGTCCGCAGTGCCGGAGCCCCAAGAGCGGCGATCAGCACCGCATTACCGATGGCGCGGGGGATGTCGAAGCCCCACGAGGTGGCCAGCGTGAACGCGAGCAACCGGCCGAGGTTCTGGCTGATCGGGTCGCCGGCAACGAAGGCGATGCTGCCATCGGTGGTGATGAACGGCCAGAACCACAGGTTCATGAGCACGCCGAAGGCGAGTGCGCTCAGTGCGCCGTAGCCCGCCAGCAACGCGACCTCACGACGTCCGCGGCAGCGGGGCAGCAGCCCGGCCCCCAGGCCGACCCACGCGGCAGCGATCATCTGGAAGGGCAACCACGGGCCGACGCCTCCGGTGATCAGCGCCGATGCCAGCATCGACGTTGCCCCGAGGAGGAATCCAAAACCCGGCCCGAAGACCCGACCGCCGATGATCAGGACAACGAACATCGGCTGAAAACCGGTGACACCGCCGGAGAGTGGGCGTAGTGCGGCTGCAACGGCCGTGAGGACACCGAGCAGTGCAACGGTCTTGGCGTCGATTCCGCCTTCGCTCATCTCAGCAACGACGACCGCTAGCAGAAGAGGGACCAGCAGCGCGAAGAACCAAGGGCCGTCAGGGCTGTCGGCCAGCCACGTACCGGAGTCGACGAACAGCGGCCAGGCAAACGCGAGCAGGCCGACGAGAGAGGCCAGCCCCATGGCCACGGCTGACCGTGGGGTGATCCGGTGTGCGGGGGTCACAGCGCCTCCGGCAGGGCGGCCAGCACGTCGGCAACGGTGAGCATCGGAACCGGCGCAAGCACCTTGGCCACCTGGGGTGCGAACTGTGGTGATGCCGTCACGACGTCGCGCGTGGGACCGTCAGTGACGATGTCGCCCTCGGCGATCACGACAGTTCGCGTTGCGAGGTCGGCGGCAAGCTCGACGTCGTGGGTGGCGACGACAATGGTTCCCCCGGCCGCGGCGCGACGCCGGAGTAGGCCGACAAGTCGGTGCTTGGTGGGGTAGTCGAGACCTCGCGTTGGCTCGTCGAGCAGCAGCAGCGGTGCCCCTGCTGACAGAACGACAGCCAGCGCCAGGGCGAGCCGCTGTCCCTCTGAAAGGTCGCGTGGATGCATCGCAGGGTCGACCCCGGGTGCCAGTTCATCGAAGATCCGCCGGGCTTCGGCTGGGTCGACCGACTCGTCGCACTCTTGCCGGACCGACTCGTTCCAGAGCAGGTCGCCAGGGTCCTGCGGCACCATGCCGACGGCGCTGGTCAGATCTCGTCCTGCGAGCTGGACGGGGTCGTGCCCACCGACAAGCACCTGCCCGGCTGTCG
>JANLWJ010000079.1:0-8570 GCA_031364455.1 Actinomycetes bacterium
CGGAGAAGTCGGGGTCGGGGGTGTAGTCGATCGAACCGTCCGGGTTGACGTTTACCGACCCGTTGCTCGGACCTGAGGTCACGTTTACCGAGCTGGGGTCTAGGCCGTCGTCGATGTCGGTGTCGTTGCCCAACACATCAACGGTGACCGAGGAGTCCTCATCAACGGAGTCGGCGTCATCAACGGCATCCGGTCCGTCGTTGACCGAGTTCACCGTGATGTCAACGATCGCCGTGTCACACCCGGGGCCGACCGGAAGCGGGGTGGTGTCGCAGACCTCGTAGGTGAACGAGTCCGTACCGAAGAAGTCGGGGTCCGGGGTGTAGCCGATCGATCCGTCGGGGTTGACCGACGTCGACCCATTGCTCGGTCCACCGGTGACAGTCACCGAGCTCGGGTCAATGTCGCCTTCGGGGTCGGTGTCGTTGCCCAGGACGTCGACCGTCACCGATGAGTCCTCATCGACGGAGTCGGAGTCATCGACGGCGTCCGGGGGTTCGGGCAGGTCACTGACGGTGATGAACACCGTGGCGCTGGCGCAGGTCAGGCTCGGGTCACAGACGTCATAGGTGAACGAGTCGGATCCGATGAACCCGATGTCGGGGGTGTAGCGGACGGTGCCATCAGGGTTCACCGACGCCGAACCGTTGCTCGGGATCGAGGTCAGCACAGTGGTCAACGTGTCCCCGTCGATGTCACCGTCATTGACCTGCACATCGATGTCTGTCGCGGTGTCCTGGTCAACGTTGGCGAAGTCATCACCGGCGGTCGGCGGGTCATTGACCGCGTTCACCGTGACGACAACCGTGGCGGTGTCACACAGGCCCGCCAGGTCGCAGACCTCGTAGGTGAAGCTGTCGGTCCCGAAGAAGTCAGGGTCCGGGGTGTAGTCGATCGACCCGTCGAGGTTCACCGATGTCGACCCATCACTGGGACCGGACGTCACTGTCACGCTGGCCGGGTTCAGGCCGTCGTCAATATCTGTGTCGTTCCCGAGAACGTCGAGGGTCACAGACGAGTCCTCGTCCACCGAGTCCACATCATCAACGGCATCCGGCGGATCGTTCACCGAGTTGACGGTGATGTCGACCGTTGCGGTGTCACAGGCACCGGCCAGGTCGCAGACCTCGTACGTGAAGCTGTCGCTGCCAAAGAAGTCAGGAGCCGGGGTGTAGTCGATCGACCCGTCGAGGTTCACCGACGTCGACCCGTTCGACGGACCAGACGTCACGTTCACCGAACCAGGGTCGAGCCCGTCATCGATGTCAGTGTCGTTCCCGAGGACATCGACAGTCACCGACGAGTCCTCATCGACCGAGTCCGCGTCATCAACAGCATCCGGTCCGTCATTGACCGAGTTCACCGTGATGTCGACCGTTGCCGTGTCACACAGGCCAACGAGGTCGCAGACCTGGTAGCTGAAGCTGTCGCTGCCGTAGAAGTCCGGGTCAGGCGTATAGTCGATGCTGCCATCAAGGTTCACCGACACCGAACCGTTGGACGGGCCGCTGGTCACATTCACCGAAGTCGGGTCTAGGCCGTCGTCGATGTCAGTGTCATTACCAAGGACATCGACCGTAACCGATGCGTCCTCGTTCACCGAGTCAGCGTCATCAACAGCATCCGGTCCGTCATTGACCGCGTTCACCGTCACCGTCACCGTCGCGGTATCAGTCCCACCATTGCCATCAGAAATCGTGTACGTAAACGAGTCAGTCCCGAAGAAGTTTGCGTTCGGCGTATACGTCACTGACGTACCGGTGAACGACACCGACCCATTCGACGCCGACCCCACACCCGTCACCGTCAACGAGTTCCCCTCAGGATCAGTGTCATTACCCCGAGGATCAAACGACAACGACGCATCCTCATTGATTGTCCGAGCGTCATTGACCGCATCCGGCGGATCATTCACCGCATTGACCGTCACCGTCACCGTGGCAATATCACACAGTGGGGTTGGCGACGTGGAGTCGCAGACTTGGTAGGTGAAGCTGTCTGTGCCGTTGAAGTTCGACGTGGGCGTGTACCGCACCTGGCCACTGACAACGCTGGCTGTCCCGTTCGACGGTTGGGTCGCCACCGATAGCGATGAAGCGTTCAGATTGCCGTTCACGTCCGTGTCATTAGCCAGGACATCGACATCGACGCTGGTGTCCTCATTGGTCGTCGCGCTGTCGTTGACGGCATCAGGAGCGGTGGGGCCGTAGGTGGAGGTAAGCACCAGCAGGTTCGGTTCCGCACCACCGTCGTCGTTATAGTGGTAGGAGGAGCCCGAGTAGTCGTAGATCATTCCCGACACACTTTGCGACCCGGTGGCAAGAACCTTGAAAGTGATCGCCAGCGTCATTCCATTACCGCCGACCTTGCCACCGGTGTAGCCATCCGGCCCGATGCAGCTTCGGTAGGTGCCGCTGGTCCTGTCGTTGTTCCACCCGCAGCCGTCCGCGTACATCTGGGTGTTGGTGCCGCCGGCTGGGGTTGGGTAGCTCGCCGTGAACGACTCGATCTGGAACATCGAGTTGTTGAAGTAGAACGCCGTGACAAGCTGCTCGTAGCCGCCTGGCGCCGTCTTGGCCGTGATGTTCACCGTGCAGGTCGAACCGACGTAGACCGTCTCTGTTGCAGTGATACATCCAGCAGCGGGGTTGTTCACAAGCGCCAACGCCGTCACCGCGTTGCGGTTCTGCGAGACCAGCTTCTCGACGTAAATCTCGCGGTTCACCGGCGTTGACACCGCCGAGACTGAGTCGCCTGTCGCTGTTACCTGGAACTGCCGCGCCGTGTTGTAGGCGGAGGCATTCCTGGTGACCTGGACGTTGAAGTAGTAGTCACGACATGCCCCGGCGCCAAGGGAAGCGGTGCTGAAGGACGTCGTGTTCGTCAGGTTCACGTACGTGTTGGTGCTCAGCCAGCTCCAGTTGACTGCGACGTTGGTCACCGGGTTCGTCCCGGTGTTACAGACCCGACCACCAACAGGGAAGACATTCGGTCCGGCGTTCACGTTGTTGCTGTCCAGACCGATCACATTCCAGCCAAGCGGTGTGATGGTCAGCGGCCCCGGCGCCGCGGAAGCCATGAGGGGTTGACCGATCAGCACGGCAGCAGCCACCGCAACAGTCGTCAGCGCCTTGCCGACGATCCCGTTTCCCCACGCACGCATGAGCACACCCATCAGCCACAGCGGGCAGATCCCGCTCCGCTGATCCCTTCGGGTGATAGGCAGTAACGCTTGACCGGCAGTTCAGGATTGCTGGTCGAAATGTCCGATTTCTAGCCACATCCCGGCAGATATGGGCGATTCGGACTACACCGTTGGCGACACCCTCCCCCAGTGTCTGCGCCGCTCGCGAGGTCACGGCACCAGGGGGCGGATTCGGCCAACCGGCTCACCGTGGCCGAGCACCGGCAGGATGCCCCAACGCTGCAGCGCGGAGGCGTCGACACCTGGCTCGGACGCCGCACCGAGCGCCGCAAGGGCAACAACAAGCACCGCCTGGCCGGCCCGAAACCCGCCGTCAGCGATCTTGAGGGCTACCGTACGACCGTCCGGCAGAGCGGCCACGTACACCGACTCAGCCCCGTCCTTGACCAACAGGCCCGGAACGGCTCGCATCAAGCCGGTCACCTCGGACCGCTCACCGCAGACGAACTCTGGGTGCGCCCGCATGGCGTCAGCTACCGCGGCCAGCTCGGGGGGTCGCCCCGGTGTGACGGCCCGCCGGTACGCCCGAGCCAGCGCCTCCAGCGGCATCGCCCAGGCTGGCGCCCCACACCCGTCGACGGCGGTATGCGAGACGGGCTCACCGATTACTGACTCCACATACGTGCGCAGGGCAACCTGCAGCGGGTGCTCCGCGTCGAGGTAGGTCGCGACGTCCCAGCCCTGTACGACGCAGGTGGCGAGCATTGCAGCGTGCTTTCCCGAACACCCGTGGAAGATCGGTCGCGCCAAACCATCATCACGCAGCACAGCGCGGCGAGCATCGGCATCCTCCGGCAGGTCGGGAGTGGTCTGCAGCGCCGACTCGCCAAGACCAGCGGACGCCAGCACGGTGCGTACCGCGGCAACGTGCTTGGGCTCTCCCCAGTGCGACGCCGCCGCCAGTGCCAGTAGTCCACCCTCAAGCTCGAGACCGAGAGAGCGCATCCCAGCGGCCTGCATCAGCTTGCTGGCACTGCGCGGGTGCATCGGTACCTCGACATCGCCGTAGGCAAACGCGATGTCACCAGACGCAGTCAGGGCGATCAGCCGGCCGAAGTGGAAACCCTCGTCGAAACCGCTCCGCTCAACGGCTGCGAGCGGCACGTAGCCAACGGATCCATCGATCACGGCGTCAACCAGGTCTGCACTCGGCGGGCCTGGGGGGGTCAGCGGCCGGCCAGCAGGTCGTCGACGGTCGCTTCACCTGACTGGTAGCGGCGGGCGATCTCGGCGGTGCACGCGTCCATCACCTCTTGGACACGGCGGCGGTTGCGCGACACAGCAGCCTCGTAGTTGGTCAGGCGTGACAGCGACTCGGCCAGCTCGTCGTCCGTGCGGTTGACGACGTCAGAGACACCGACGTCGGAGACCAGCTGCTCGACCGAGCGACGGTGCTCGGCGACGCGCGACGGCTCGACGGTGCTGTGTCGCCCCATGCCGTGCGGGGCGCCTACCGGTCCGTCAGACAGGATGCCGGCGAGCTGGTCGACGAGCGACCCACGCTCGTCACCGGTCCGCCGGCTCAGCTCGGCGCGGACGATGTCGATACGCCCTTGCAACAGGCGGCGGACGTACGAGAGGTCGGCCTCCTCCTGCTCGGCCTCGTGACGCCGTGCACGCACGTCGGCAAGCGCCACCGTTCCGAGGTCGACCAGGAATCCCTCGTCGAGCACGTGGTCGATCCGCCGGCGTCCACCCGGTCTCGGGTCGATACCGGCGACCTCAGGGGCGTCGGTCGAGCTGGATTCGCTGCTCATGCGTGGACTCCTCGGCGATCCTTGACCTTCAGCAGGCTACGGGCGTCGTCCGGCGTCATCGGCGGACGTTGAAAGAGTGTCGCAGCCTCGGCCGCGCGCTCGACAAGCTGGGCGTTGTCGCGCACCGGGACGCCGCGCGCCCAGGTGACAACGTCCTCCATGCCGACCCGCAGGTGGCCGCCAGCGGCCAGCGCCGCGTACATCACCGGCATCGTCGTACGGCCGACTCCGGTGGCCGACCACGAAGCACCAGGTGGCAGCGCATCAACCGCAGCCACCAAGGCGGCAGCGGTGCCAGGCATGCCTCCGGGGACGCCCATCACCAGGTCGCAGTGCACCTGGCCACCGTAGGGGGCTCCGAACTTGTCGAGCAGCCGGTTGAGCGCAGTGACGTGACCGAGGTCGAAGAGCTCGAACTCCGGCACGATCTGGCGCTCCTGCGTCAGCTGGTAGAGCTCGACCATGAACGGCCAGCTGTTCATGAAGACCTCGTCACCGAAGTTCACCGTGCCGCAGGTGAGTGAACACGAGTCGGGTTCGGCGTCCAGGACTCGCAGCCGTGGCTCGTAGCCGTCGTGCACCGATCCGCCGGTCGAGAGCTGGACGACGAGGTCACTCGATGCCCGGACCGCGGCGACCGTCTCCTTCAGCCGTCCCAGGTCAAGGGTCGGCTGCGCGTCGTCGTCGCGGATGTGGATGTGGATCATCGCGGCACCGGCGGCCTCGCAGGCCTGGGCGGTGGCGACGAGCTCGTCGACGGTGACCGGAAGGGCCGGGACGTCGGCCTTGCTCGACTCGGCCCCGGTGGGGGCGACGGTGATCATGGTGTGGGCCATGCGGGCGATCCTGCCACGACCCCGTCGGTTCGGGGCACCGTAGGGCCGATCCAGTGAATCTGACGCCCCCGCAGGCTCAGGCGATAGCCCCGACATGCCGAAGGAACAGGTGTCGAGCCCTCGCCTCACGGTGGCTCGGCCATGTGGCGATCGGCTGAGACCACATGTGCTGTCGTGCCGGCCATGGGCCTGCTCAATCGGAGGGGGTCTGACACCGTTGTCATCAACGCAGGTCATGACGTCCACCGTTGAGCCCGTGCTCATCGAGCTCGGCGATTCCGGGGCATCGGGCTGTCTGACGGTCACCGACCCCGCGGGTGAGCAGGCCGAGGTCTACTTCAAAGACGGCTCGGTCTACTCCGTCTACGTCCCCGGCCGTCGCGCACAGCTCGGCGCCCGACTGATCGCGTCCGGCGACCTTTCCCCCGAGGCTCTCACCTCCGCCCTCGACGTCCAGACCAATGAGCTGCAGGGCTGGCGGCTCGGTGAGCTGCTAGTGCACCTCGGCTACGTCGAGCGCGCCGTGGTCGAGGCCTTCGTCGTCGAGCAGCTTCGCGACGCCATGGCGGCCCTGCTGGAGTGGCCGGTGGCCGCCCACAAGTTCCGCAAGACCAAGAAGACCAGGCAGGACGTCGCCCCACCGATGACGGTGCGCGAGCTGCTCGCCGAGGTCGAGATGCGCCGGCACCGCTGGAGTGAGCTAGTCCAGTCGATCGGTGGCCAGCGAGGCATCCCCATGCTGTCAGCGCGTCCGGATGGAGCGGCCGACGTCGTCCTGTCCAGCGCCGACTGGGCGCTGCTCTGCAAGGTCGACGGCAACCGCGACATCGCTGACCTGGCCGCAGAGTGCGGCTTCACCGTCTTTGAGGCCGCCCACGTCGTGCGCGCGTTGATGGAAGGCGGCCTGATCGATGTCGAGCTTCCCGACGACGAGCCTGTCGCGTCCGTCACGTCGCTGGAGGACGCCCGCGGCAAGCGCCCGGCGTTCGAGGCGGCCCCTGACCCCGCCGATGACGAGCTCGCCGGAGCCGTCAAGAAGGTCACCGCAGCACTCGGTGACCTTTTCAAGACCGTCAAACCTCCGGGGGGCGGAACCTCACTGGCCGACGCAGCTGCAGCTCTCGAGGCGGTCGAGGGCGAGCTCGCCGCACCGACCGTCGATGCCGCAGTGGCGGCCGCCGCACGTCAGCTGGGCGAAGCCGAGGAACGCCTGTCCTCTGAGGTCGAGGCTTGGCTGGAGCACGAAGCGTGGCTCACCGAGCAGGCTCGCGGCGTCGAAGCCGACGCCTGGGCCGCCCACACGGCATGGCTCGACCAGCAGCGGGTTGCAGCCGAGGCCGAGGCATGGCTGTCGCACTACCAGTGGCTCGAAGACGAACGGCGCCGCTGCGAGAAGACCGCGTGGGCCGAGCACCAGGCGTGGCTTGCCGAGCGTCGCGCTGCCCAGGCAACCCACCTCGAGGCCGAACGCAAGGCGATGGAACACAAGGCCTGGAAGGACCACAAGACCTGGCTGACCGCCGAGCGCAAGCGCGTCGAAGCCGCCGCCTGGACCGACCACCAGACCTGGATGGACGTCCAGCGCGTCCGCGTCGAAGCCGAAGCCTGGGATGCCCACGCGCTCTGGCTCGATGAGTCGGCGCGCAACCAGACCGAGCGGCACGAAGCTGAGCGCAAGGCGGTCGAGAACAAGGCTTGGAAAGAGCACAAGTCCTGGCTGACCGCCGAGCGCAAGCGCGTCGAAGCCGCCGCCTGGACCGACCACCAGACGTGGATGGATGCCGAACGCGTCCACGTCGAAGCAGAGGCCTGGGACGCCCACGCCCGGGTCCTCGAAACCGAGCGCCGTTCGGTCGAGGGTGCGGCCTGGGCAACGCACGCGATGGTGTTGGACGCCGAACGTGGCGCCGTCGAGGAAGAGGCCTGGCTCGTCCACGGCAAGTACCTCCAGTGGCACCGAACCGCGAACGAACCCGAGGCGTGGGCGGACCACGGAGTCTGGCTGGAGAGCGAGCGCGTCCGCGTCGAGGCCGAAGCGTGGGACGCACACGCAGCAGTACTAGCCGAGGAAGAGCGCACGGTCGCCGAGGAGGAGCGCAAGCGCGCGGAGGCCGAGGCCGCCCGACTCGCGCAGCAGGCTGCCGAGCAGGACAAACTCGAGCAGGAGGCGCGCGAAGAGCAGGAGCGGCGCCGACGCCGGCAGGAGGAAGCTGATCGCGCCGAGACCGAGAAGGCTGCGCGGCTGGAGGCCGAGGCGGCTGCAAAGCGCGAAGCCGAAGAAGCCGAAGCCCAAGCCCAGCGCGAAGCCGAGGAAGCGGCAGCGGAGGCAGCAGCCGCTGAAGCCGAAGAGACCGCCCGCCTCCAAGCCGAAGCCGCCGCCGCCGAGGCCGAACTACAGCGCCAGCTACAGGCCGACGAGGCGGCCCGCCTCGCAGCCGAAGCTATCGCTGAAGCCGCCGCCGCCGCTGAGCGCGAGCGGATGGCGGCCGAGCTGGCTGCTGCCCATACCCCCAGCGTCGCGGAGTCCTTCGCCGACCTCGGCAACGACCTAGCGCCGTCACCGGAGCCGATCGAGACCACCGAAGTCATCGAGGTGTTCGAACGGGAACCCGCTCCCAGCCCTGAACAAACAGTCGACACCGCTGCCTTGCTGCGCGAGCTGGCCAGCCTCGGAGGGTTCGGCGACGACGCGTCCGACGCCCCTTCCACCGTCTCATCGCCGGTGACCAAGTCGAGCCCGGTCACCAAGGCAGAGGATTGCAAGGGATCGAA